>PMKX01000113.1:261-8419 GCA_003158705.1 Actinomycetota bacterium | reverse complement strand
AAGGCCAACATGCTCGAGATGTGGGTGCCGATCCTGCCCGAGCACATCTGGAGCAAGATCAGCTACAAGGACGCGGGAAACACGTTCGAGAACCTGCCGCCGGTCGTCGGCAGCGGGCCGTTCCAGGTGGTCAAGTGGGTCAGACACCAATACCTCGTGATGGACGCCAACAAGCACTACTGGGGCGGCGCTCCCAAGATCGACGAGGTCGTCTTTCGCTCCTACACCAACGCCGACACCATGGCGGAGGAGCTCCAGCAGGGCAGCATCCAGTACGCCGGCGTGACACCGGCCCAGTTCCAGCGCTATGAGCACAAAGCAGGCTTCGCTGCCCAGAAGACGACCAGCGACTCCTACGACGAGATCGCCTTCAACTGCTACACCGGGTCTTCGCTCGGCAACCCGGTGCTCAAGGACTGGCGCTTCCGGCAAGCGCTCAACTACGCCATCGACCGCGACAAGATCGCCGCCATCGCCTATCACGGTGGCGCCGTCCCGGCGACCGGCTTTTTGCCCGCCAACTATTGGAAGGCGCCTTTCGACTACCACTGGAGCCCGGCCGCCGGTCAGGCCTACAGCTACGACCCGGGCAAGGCCAAGGCCTTGCTGGCCGCCGCCGGCTACACGGACACCAACGGCGACGGCTTCCTCGACTACCGGGGAAAGCCCATCAGCCTGCGTTTGTGGGCAGACAGCTCAACGAACAACTACGTCACCACCGGCAAGCTCCTGGCCGGCTGGCTCAAAGACATCGGCCTCAGGGTGACCTTGGCGACCATGGACGACGGCACTCTCAACTCCCACATCTACAACACCGTGAACGGTAAGTTCACGCCCGACTACGACATGTTCATCTGGGGCTGGAACGGCGACTTCGACCCTGGCTTCCTGCTCTCCGTCCTCACCACGAAGCAGATCAACGGCTGGAGCGACAGCGGCTGGTCGAACCCCGCCTACGACAAGCTCTTCGAAGATCAGTACAAAGAGCTGGACACGGGCAAGCGGGTGCAGCTCATTCAGCAGATGCAGCAGCTCGTTTACGAGCAGTCGCCCTACATCGTCTACGCGTACCCCGAGTCGATGGAGGCATACGACACCGCCCACTGGCAAGGCTGGGTCCGGGAGCCCGCGGGCACCGGCACCGTTGACAGCCACTGGACGTACCTCAACGTGCGGCCGAAGGCGGGTGCCAAGGCCGCCGGCTCGCCGGCCGGCATCATCGCCGGCGTCGCCGCGGCCGTCGTCGTCATCGCGGTAGTCGTCTGGCTCGTGGTGCGCCGGCGGACCGGCAACACCGCCGTGGAGGAGTAACACAGTCAGAGTCGGCCCTCGCGTGGGCAACGGTGGTACACGGACTACGTGCCCGGCGCCCTCAGTGCTACCGTCGCCGGGACGGCGCGCGCCGGGTACACGATAGTGAAGTAGCCGGCGTCCTCGGTCGAGTACGGGATGCGGTATTGCCCGAGGTAGTTCTCGAAGTCGGCTGAAGTCCAGCTCCGCCCGAGAAGCCAAGAGTGGACGCCGACGGCCGCATTGAGTGCACCCAGCGCGGATGGCCTGGGAAACACCCAGGCCTGGCGCGAGCTACGCGCGATGGCCGCCAGATACGGAGGATAGCGATCCATGCCCGGGTCCACGGCCACGACCTGATTGTGCGCCTCGAAGGTCACCGTGTATGCCACCCAGTAGGTCACGTAGGCGCCCTCCACGTGCGACCGTTCGAGTGCCGAGACGAGTGGCCGGACCCACTCGTCGGGGTCTGCCGACCACGTCGTCCACCCCGACTGTGCGCCGTCGCTGGCCGCCACCGGCACATAGGGCGCGAGCCGGCCAACCGCTCCCGCCGTCAAAGCGAGCACCGCGATCAGACCCAGCACGGGCGCGGCGCGCGCAAGACGCGATGGGCGTCGGCCGACCTCGCACAGTGCCGACGCCACCAGCAGCGCCAGCACCGGTGCGAGGTAGATGGCGTAGCGGCCGTCGCGCCAGTACCACGAGAAAGTCGAGAACGCGTAAGCGAAGGGGAACAGGATCACGAAGGCCACGAGCAACGCGGCGCGGCGCTTCAATGCCAAGCGCACGACCAAGGCAAGGACGAACGCGGCCAGGAGAACGTAGAGCGTCACGCCTACCACCGGGCCGGCGAGCCAGTCGCCGCTCCCGCGCAGCCGCACGCCCAGGACGAGCGGGGCGACGTGCCGGAAGAAGACGCCCACGCGCCCCGCCCATGTGCCGGCGTGCGCCTGCGCCACTGTGTGCAGCGACGGATAGCCGTGGCCCACGTTGGCGGCCAGCCACGGCAAGGCCCCCAGCACCGCGCCGGCCACAAACAAGCCCGCCCCCGCCAGCGGCGGCCTCGCCCGTAGGCGCGCGGCGCGATAGGCGAGCCAGAGCAGGGCGGGCGCGGCGAAGTAGCCGATCTCCGGCGAGCACCACCAGCCCAGACCGACGAACAGCCCGAGCGCCGCCCAGTCAGTGAGCCGCGGCCTGCGCAGTCCGGCAAGCCGCAGGGCAAAGAGCAGGACCGCCAATCCGCACACCAGCGTCGCGAAGCGGAACCCATACTCGAGCGTGGACAGGTACACGTAGGCCTCTGGCCAGATCCAGAAGATGAGCGCCGCCAGCACGGCGGTGCGGGGGTCGAACAGGCGGCGGCCTATACGCCACACGAGCAGCGCAGCGACGGCATCGAGCAGGACCGGCGTGAGTCCGAGCACGAAGCGCGACTGGCCGAACAGCCGGAAGAGTGCGGCGACCACGTAGGGCTCGCCGCCGCCGTAGTGCTGCCCCCAGTAGAAGGCGAAGAAATGCCCGTGCAAGATCTCGCGCGCCATGAGGCCGACCACAGCCTGGTCGGAGGTGATCGGCATGCGGCCGAGGATCCAGATGCGCAGAAGCAGACCGAGGACGATGACAAGGGCGACCGCCGCGTTCGTCGGACGGCCGTTGCCTGATCGGAGCAGCATCGGGAACCCGCGCGTTCGTCCTGGCCTCATGGGCTCAGCTAGATGATGGCGGACGGCGTCGGGGGCGGCGAAGCGCGGGAGAGTCGGCCGCCGATCGCCCGCTGAATCGCCTGGACCGTGTCTTGTTGGAAGGTCCAGAGCATCCAGTTCGGACCCTCGAGTTGCCAAATCGCCTGGCTCACTCCCTTCGCAACATGTTTGCCGAAAGCGGCACCGTATGTCTTGGCCGCCGCATCAGGAAACACGAGGACAATGACCATTGTCGCCCATGTGCCGTCGGGCAGAACGAGCGACCAATGACTACTGGCCGCCAAGAAGTTGCCCTTCTGGGCGTGAGCGCTGGCGGGCACCCCGTCGCGCGACCAGTCTGCCGTCTTGAGCCCACTGACTCGCGGCGAGCCCACTGCCTCGATCGCACGATACAGGGCATCCGGGCTGGCGTAGGCCGCGGCCGCGGGGATGGCTGTGGTCTTCGAGCCTCCGCAGCCACCTGCGCCGACGCATCCTAGGATGAGTACCGCCGTGACGCACGCGAGAGCACGCCTCACTGAGCACTCCCTCCGATAGCTGCCTCCTCGGGGCGACGCCGCTCTGGCGGCACTTCGGGCGAGCATATACCCGAGCCGCAGGTGGGCGGGGCCGGGCTTGCCCGGCCGGCTGCGAGTGCTATCCTCCTGGCTTGCCGGCCCTCGTCTACAGGGCACCAGCGCAAGGAGGATCACATGACGCACCGCATCAAGGCCGCCGGGCTCGCCTGCCTCTTGTCAGGGCTGCTGATCTTGCTGGCATGCCCCGCCCTGGCCTCAGCCTTCGCCCCCTATCAGTACCCGCCGCGCGTACCTGAAGCGAACTCAGCGCATGTGCGCGCACTCCTGCACGGGTCTCGTCTCACCACCAGCCAAGGCTGGATCGTCCTGCACCTCAGCGGCGGCCCGTACAGGGTCGGCTTCCAGAACGGCTTCCTCGTCGCGCAGTCGACTCACTACAGCGTGCTCGACTGCATTGGCGCAGTGGGCAGCCACTACCGGCGGAACAGCGAGCAGATCGCCAAGATCGTCTGGAGCAAGGTCCCCCGCGAGTACCAGCTCGAGATGCGCGGCATCGCCGACGGCCTGCACGCCGCCGGCTACCACAGCGACACGCTGTGGGACGTCGTGGCCGCGAACGACTGGGCCGACCAGGACTGCTACTCGGCGCTTCTGCGCGGTGGCTCGGCCAAGACGTTGCCGAAGCGCACGGCACGGCTCCCCAAAGGCCTCAAGAAGGGCGGCTGCAGCGCCTTCATCGCCAGCGGCACGGCGACCAGCGACGGCAGGCCCGTGATGGGGCACAGCTCGTGGTCGTGGTACCCCGACTCATTCATCAACAACGTCATCTTCTACGTGCACCCTGCGCACGGGTTCGACTTCAGCTACCAGTCGTCGGGCGGCCAGATCTGGAGCGGCGAGGACTGGTACGAGAACAGCGCCGGCCTCCTGCTCACCGAGACGACCCTCGCGGATACGCACTACAACCGGAACGGGACGCCGATCTTCGTGCGGGCGCGCACGGCGGCGCAATACGACAGCACCGTGAAGCAGTGCGTGCACACATTGCTCAAGAACAACAACGGCGCCTACTCCAACGAGTGGCTCATCGGCGATTCGACGGGCCTGATCGCCTCGCTGCAGCTCGGCGGCCGCGCGCACGACCTGCACGAGAGCCGCAATGGCTTCTACGGCTCCAGCAACTTCGACTGGGGAACGGCGACGCGCAAAGAGGAAGGGTCCATCGCCGATCCGTACAACCCGGCCTGCGTGGACTACGCGCGCTACCTGCGCTGGGGCCAGCTGAAGACCCAGTACCACGGCACCATCGACGCCGCCGTGGGCCGCACCATGGAGGCCGACACGTACGATTCGTTCCTCGGCAAGATCCTGCCCGACGCACGCACCATCTGCGGCGAGCCGGAGCACACCACGCCGGGCCTGCTCCACTGGGACAAATGGACCCTGTCACCTTGCGGCGCCACCGACGCCAAGATCTGCACCGAAGACATGGCCCTGCACGGCCAGAAGATGTGGGCACGCTGGGGACACGCCAGCGGCGATGCGTTCCATGCCGGCGTGTTCCTCAAGCATTACCCCACGTGGGCTGCCGACAACGGCGGCTTCGCCGTGTTCGGGCTGCGTACATTCGCCTCCCAGACGCCGCGACAGTGGACCCTGGTGACGCGCCCCTAGGACAGGTTCATGAACTCACTGAGAGCGGCAGACGCTGCTTGAGAGCGTTCACGCTGCCGGCCGGCGCGCGGCCGGCACACACGCTCTGGCTGTCGGTCTACGCGTATGACAGTGCTGCAGGTGGCCTGGAGATCCAGCACAACGGCAACGCATCCCTCTTCGACGCCGGCGGCGGGGCCACCGTCAGGAGGTTCGCGAGTCTCGACGGAGTCTCGTTCCGGGTTCCCTGAGAGTGAAGTAGTCGCCTTGGGGCTGCCCACGTGACAGTGTGACCAAAGGGCGGCCGCCTCACGCGCGTCCGGGTGTGACCATCCGGTGCTGCGTGAGGCGGCCGCTTTTCGTGCGCCTGAGGCTGGCGTCAGCGCCAGGAAGAGAGCCGCATCACCGCATGGTAGTAGGCGAACGACACCGGGATGCCGACGACGAAGGGCAGCCAGAGTGCCAGCGGCACAGCCGTCGCCGCCACATAGCCCGCCGCCCAGCGTGAGCGGGCTAGCACGAGAGCCCGTGACAACGCCAGCGCCAGGAACGGGACTACCGGCGCCATGTAGTACAGGTACGTCGTCCGGCTCGTGACCAGCCGGGGAAGGTAGAGACAGGCGACAAGCAGCACGGGCAGTCCGAGCAGACGCGACCGTCGCCACACGGCCGTCAGCGCCAGGACAACGAGGCTGGCGGCCCCTCCCCACCACAGCAGCGGGTTGCCGATGGCCACCAGGCCCCGGAACCCGCCACTCCCCAGACCCCACCGATACCGGATCGGGTCGGCGTCGAAGAACCAGCGTCTGGGCGAAGACGAGATCGAGTCGGGATGGTGGATCGTCCACCCCTTGGTGGCCATGAAGCGTTGCAGATCAAGCCACTGGCCGAGGCTGTGGCCAGCAGCGAAGTAGGGGACGTAGGTGAGAACGTAGATGGCTCCCGGGACAGCGACGAGAGCCAGGACCAGCCAAGCGATCGGGACATGACGTGCGCGACGCCGCCACAGGATCAGAACGGCGAGCGCCGCCACGAGGGCCAGCGCGCCAGACCACTTACTTGACACCGCCAGGCCGCCTACTACGCCGCAGAGGATCAGCCACAGCTTGCCCTGGCGCGCACGGGCGGCGCGCAACGCGCAGTAGACACACAGCAGCGTCCACAAGGCGACGAAACCATCGAGCATCGCCACGCGGGACTGGACGATCAGGAGGGTGTCGCAGGCCGCCAAGCCGGCGGCTGCCACCGCCCACGGACGCCTCAGCAGGAGGCGTCGAGCCAGCGGATAGACCAGCGCGATCAGCGCCACGCCGGCGAGGGCGGACGTCGCGCGCCAGCCCCAGGGGTTGTCGCCCAGCACCGCTACGCCGAGCGCGATCGTCTCATCACCCAAGAGCGGATGACTCTGTGTTGCCTGGTCCGCAGTGTGCCAGCCCGGGCCGGCCAGGCCGTGATGGAGGAGTGCGACGGCATCGTGGACGTAGTAGTGCTCGTCGAACACCGAGTCGCGGAAGGCGCCGAGATTGACGAAGCGCACCGCGGCCGATGCGACGATGATCAGGATGACGCAGCCCATGGCGACGCGTTTGCTCATGGTCCCTGTATCGGCTCACGCTCGCGTCACGTGAGTACGCCGGCGAGGGCGCGCTCCGCCGCAGCCGGAGTGCACAGCGCCGGGTCCGGCAACAAGGTGCGTCCGCAATGCCGGGAGTGGCGCTCAGCGAAAAGGTGGACGCGCGAATCGGGATGTGGCCAATCCGCGGATTGACCCCGGGCGCGGCCGCGCGGAGAGTGGGAAGCAGAGCTATCCCCGACGCACTACGCGTTGAGCCGCAACGACAAGGAGGGACCATCCTTATGCACCAGATCAACACCGGCGACACCGCCTTCGTGCTCATCTGCGCCGCGCTCGTGGCGATCATGACACCGGGCCTGGCCTTCTTCTACGGCGGGCTCGTGCGGCGCAAGAACGTCATCACCATCATGATGCAGAGCTTCGTCTCGCTCGGCGTCGTCACGCTTATCTGGATCGTCGTCGGCTTCAGCCTCGCCTTCGGACCAGACGTGCACGGCGTCATCGGCAATCTCCACTATGCCTGGCTGAGCCACGTCGGCCAGACGCCCAACCTCGACTACGGGCCGACCGTCCCCTTCCTTGCCTTCTTCATCTTCCAGCTCACCGTGGCGGCACTGACGCCGGCGCTGATCACCGGCGCCTTCGCCGACCGGTTGCCGTTCGGGAGCTACCTCGCCTTCCTCTCGGCCTGGAGCATGCTCGTCTACATCCCGTTGGCGCACGCCGTCTGGGGTGGCGGGTTCCTGCAGAAGTGGGGCGTGCTCGACTTCGGCGGCGGCATGGTGGTGCACGCGAGCGCCGGCTTTGCCGCGCTCGCTTCGGTGTGGGTGGTCCGCAAGCGGGTGTTCGCGCCGGGAGAGGAAGAGCGCCCCAGCAACATCCCGCTCATCGCCATCGGCCTGGGCCTGCTCTGGTTCGGCTGGCTGGGTGACAATCCGGCGAACGCCATGCAGGCCAACGGCGTCGCCGCGCAAGCCGCCGTGAACACGTTCATCGCCGGCGGACTCGCCATGCTTGTTTGGATGTTCACGGACTGGGTGCGCACCGGCAAGGCCGGCATGGTCGGCGCCCTGACCGGCGTTCTCGCCGGCCTCGTCGCCGTCACTCCCTGCGCCGGCTACGTGCCCACCTGGGCGGCCGCCGTGGTCGCGCTCACGGCAGGCTGGGTCTGCTACGGCGCCTGCCACCTGCGCGCCAAGCGCGGCTGGGACGACTCGCTCGACGTGTGGGGCGTGCACGGCATCGGCGGGCTGCTGGGCTCGCTGCTCGTGGGTGTGTTCGCCTATGCGTCGGTCGGCGGCCACAACGGCCTGCTTGCCGGCGATGGCAAGCAGTTCGCTCTGCAGCTCGCCGGCGTCGCCATCGCCGTCAGCTACGTCTTCTGCATGAGTTTCGTCATCCTCAAGGTGGTCGAC
>PMKX01000113.1:0-214 GCA_003158705.1 Actinomycetota bacterium | reverse complement strand
GCTAAGACCGGCGAACGTCGTATCTGCAGGCGACGACCCGCTTACATGAGGCTCTAAGACTGACATGGCCATGTGCGACCCCCGGGGCAGAGCCCCGCGGCGGTCGCGGCGGCGCAGCCCGCAGCCGGAGCCGCTTCCGGCACCTCCCTTCGCGTTTGCCTGTGCCGCTCACCTCTCAGGAGAGCACGATGGCACTCGTCTTCTATCATGTGAG
>PMKX01000112.1 GCA_003158705.1 Actinomycetota bacterium | reverse complement strand
TGCCGGTGTGCTTCAAGCCGCCGGTCGCCAAGGGCTCGCGCGGCTTTCGCATCCTCTCCTCCGGGATTGACCGCGTGCACGAACTGCTCTGCGAGCGGCCGGTCAACCGCTACATGTCGCTCGACGAGTTCGAGAGCCTGTTCCGCGATGTCGATCCGTTCCCCGCGCTGATGCTCATGGAGTACGTCGACGCCCCCGAGATGACCGTGGACATGTTCACGAGCAAGGGCGACGTGGTCTTCTACCAAACGCGCACCCGGGAGGAGTTCCTCACGGGGCTCGCGATGTCGTTCCAGACCATCGACCGGCCCGACCTGGTGGAGCTGGCGCGCNNTTCAACATCCCGTACCTGGGCATCAAGCACACTCTCGGCGAGCTCGACGCCACAGCCGTGGCGGCTTGGCAGGCCAAGCTGCGTACCACGCGGCGCTCGGTGCGCTACTACGACCAGGTGTTCTGGGACGTCGCGCAGTGACGCCGGTCGCGCCGGCGAGTCGCAGACCATGAAGATCCTCTTTCTGAGCCACAACTTCTCGCCTGAGAACAACGCCCTGGCGGTGCGCGTGCACGGCTTGGCGAGCGCCTGGGTGAAGGCCGGCCACCAGGTCACGGTGGTCACCGACGTGCCCAACATGCCGGCCGGCGTGGTGTACCAGGGGTACCGCAACCGCCTCTACCAGCGCCAGCGACTGGACGGCATCGAGGTCGTGCGTGTGTGGACCTACGTGACCGCCAACAAAGGCACCGTCAAACGCAGCCTCAGCTTCGTCTCCTACCTTGCGACAGCGACCATGGCCGGCCTGCTGCTGCGGCCGGCCGACGTCGTCATCGCCACCTCGCCGCAGCTCTTCACCGGCTGGGCCGGCCTGGCCGTGGCGCGTGCCCACAGGCGGCCGTACGTGCTCGAGATCAGAGACCTCTGGCCGGAGTCCATCACCGCCGTCGGCGCCCTGCGCAACGGCCCCGTCATCCGGGCGCTCGAGCGGGCCCAGCGCCGCCTGTATCGCTGGTCGCCGACCATCGTCACGGTAGGCGCCGGCTACCGCGAGCGCCTCGTGGAGCAAGGCGTGCCGGAGGAGAAGATCGCCGTCGTCGCCAACGGCTTCGACAAGGCGCTTTTCCACCCCCGCGAGGCCGACCCGGACGTGCGCCGGCGGTGGGGCATACCTGTCGGCGACTTCGTCTGCGGCTACGCCGGCACCATCGGCATGGCCGCCCAGCTCGGCATCGTCTTGCGGGCGGCCAAACTACTGCAGCAGAAGGGCCGCGACGACGTGTCGTTCCTGCTCATCGGCGACGGCGCCGAGCGCGAGCAGCTCGCCGCCGCCGCTCGCGCCCAGGGCCTGCACAAGATCGTCTTCACCGGCCTGCAGCCGCACCTGCAGATCCCGGAGCTCCTGGCGGCCTGCGACGCCTGCCTGGCGCACTTTCGCCAGGACAAGCTGTTCACCACGACTCTGCCGGCCAAGTTCTTCGAGAACGCCGCCATGGCCAAACCGATCATCCTCGGCTTCCGCGGCCATGCGCAGCAGCTGCTGCAAAAAGCCGACTGCGGCTTGGCCATCGAGCCCGACAACGAGCAGGAGCTGGTGTCGGCCATCGAGACGCTCTCGGCCGACCCCGACCTCTGCCGGCGCCTGGGGCAGAACGGCCTCGCCTATGTGCTCGACCGCCACGAGCACGGCAAGCTGGCCGCGGACTACGAGCAGATCCTCGAGCGGGTCGTGGCCGTTCACCGAGGCAGCTAACAGGTGCCGCGTTGCCTGACGCTGCGGTAGGATAGGCGCGTGACCACCGCACATGACGCCGCCGACGGCGGCGATCCACCCAAGTCCGACCAACGGGAGGCTGGCATGGCCGCACGCGACGAAGGAGATGTGGAGCTCGGCTCGTTCCTGAGGGCCGTGGCTCACAACTGGTGGGTCGTCGTGGCCCTTGCCCTCATCGGCCTCCTGGCCGGCGCCCTGCTCACCGTTTTCACGCCCAAGAGCTACGACTCCACGGCATCGGTCTACATCGGCCAGACCACCGACGCCAACGGCAACCCCATGCCTGGGCTCAACTCCAACGCCCGGGCCGCCGTCCAGCTTGTCACCAGCGAAGCTGTGCTGCAGGAGACGGTCAAGCGGGTCGGCGAAGGCCTCACCGTGAGCGGCTTGCGTGGCAGCATCAGCGTCGACACACCCACGCAGGTGGTGAAGGGCTCTACCACGGCGGTCAACTTCGTCACCATCACGGTGAGCGACACCAAACGGGCGCGGGCAGCAGCGGCAGCCAACGCGCTGGCCGCCATTCTCATCGAGCGCATCGGCAGCGGCACCGGCGACAAGATCACCCTTCTTCAGGGGCAGATCGACACGAACAACAGCGAGCTCACCGCCCTGAACCGGCGCAGCGCGGACGCCGAGACGGCGCTGAAGGCCATCGGCGAGAGCAGCGCCTCCAAGTCGGACAAAGCACTCGCCAGTGTCCCCTACGTGAGCATCGTGCAGTCGGCGGCCACCGAGCGCGAGTCCATCTCCAGCGACCTCCAACGAGACCAGCTCATGCTACTGGTGGCCAAGGACGTCGAGCTGGCGCGCGTGCTGCACGAGGCTGTGCCGGCGGACTCGGCGAGCGCGCCCAGCCTGACGCTCAACGGCGGCGCCGGCATCCTGGCCGGCGTGGTCGTCGGCTTGGTCGTGGCGCTCTTCCGCGAGCGGCTGCGCCGCCCTCGGCCCGCGGTCGCCTGAGCCGGCGGCTCGGCAAGAGCGCGTGACTACCATGAGCGACGCCGCGTTCTCCGTGCGTAGCAGCGTGCGGCCGCAAAGCAGCTTGGCGGCGGCGGTCGGCATCCTGCTGCTCACTGTCGCCGGCGTCCTGCTGCTGGCCGTCGCCGGCGGGCTCTTCACTGCCGCGTCGGCGACGGCCTTCGTGAGCACCGGCGACGGCAGCTGGGTGTGGCAGAATCCGCGGCCGCAGGGTAACGGCATCACCGACCTCTGCCTCTCGGACGCACAGACCGGCTGGGCCGTGGGCGGCCTGGGGACCATCATGCAGACCACCGACGGCGGCGCCACCTGGTCCGGCCGCTACGCCGCTACCGGCTCGTGGCTGACTGCCGTCCAGTTCCCGAGCGCCGACGACGGCTGGATCGCCGGCCGCTACGGCACCATCTTGCACACCAGCGACGGCGGCGCCACCTGGCACGCGCAGCACACGGGCGTCAGGCTCTACCTCTACGACATCGCCCTCGTCGGCCTGCACAGCGGCTGGGCGGTCGGCCAAGACGGCACCATATTGCACACCGCCGACGGACAAAGCTGGAGCCCGCAGCCCACCCGCAACCGCCTGAGTCTGCACGGTGTCTCGTTCGCCGGCGCCACGCGTGGTTGGGCGGTGGGCGCCGGCGGCACCGTGATGCACACGAGCAACGGCAAGAGCTGGCGCCGCCAGAGTGCGCCCACCCACGCGGTCCTGAACGACGTCCAGTTTGTGAGCGCGAGCCGCGGCTGGGTCGCCGGCGACGGTGGGCTCGTTCTGCGGACCAGCAACGGTGGTGCGTCGTGGACCAGGCAGCATTCGGGCACCGGCAAGGACCTGTACGCGCTCACGTTCGCCGACGCCAGCCACGGCTGGGCGGTGGGCGCCGGCGGCACCGCCCTGCGCACGGCCAACGGCGGCCATACTTGGTCCAAGGTCGTGGTCGGCACCGCCAAAGACCTGGCCGCGGTGTGCGTGCGCGGCAGCGACGTCTGGGTCGCCGGCGACGACGGCGTCATGCGGTTCAGCAGCGACGGCGGCAAGCAC
>PMKX01000036.1 GCA_003158705.1 Actinomycetota bacterium | reverse complement strand
ACCTCGTCGTCGTGGTGCGCCAAGACGAAGAGTGCGGCGCCCGGTCTGGCGCGCTCGCCATCCGGGGGTTCAGCACGCGACCCCGCTCCTCGTGCCGGAGTCACAGGGTGATCGTGCGGTAGGCGTCTGCGAGACGCGCGAAGGTCGTGGGCCAGGTGCGAGCCTGAGCGTGTTCGCGTGCGGCGGTCCGCATGCGGGCACGCAGCTCGCGGTCGTCCAGCAGCCGCTCGACCGCCGCGACAAAGCCGCGCGCATCGCCGGGTGCGACCGACAAGGCCGTCATGTCGCGGACCATCGCGTCCTCGGTCCCCGAGCCGGCGGTGACCACCGCGGGTAGACCGGAGGCCGCCGCCTCAAGCACAGTTTGTCCGAACGTCTCGGCGTGGCCCGGAAAGAGGAAGACGTCGGCCGAGGCGAAGATCGCGGCGAGCTCGGCGCCGGTCTTGACGCCGAGCAACGAGGCGTCGGGGGCGAGTTCGCGCAGCCGCTCGCGGTGTGGTCCTTCGCCGACGATGACGAGGTGCACGTCGTCGCGCCGGGCGCGCAGCGCCGCGTAGCTCGCCGCCAAGATGTCCAGCCCTTTCTCGGGCGAGATGCGGCCGACCCACAGCAGCACGCGCTTGCCGCCACCGAGCTCTTGCCGCAGAGCTTCGCTGCGACGCGCCGGGTCGAAGAGGTCGCAGTCGACCCCCTGCGGGAACGGCTCCAGACGGCTCTTCACGCGGTGTTCGACGAGTTCCCGACGCGATGAGTCTGACGGGCAGAAGACGATCGCGCACTGATCATAGAAGAGGCGCATGTACGCCCACAGACTCTCCTGCAGCAGGTGGTCGCCGGTGAGAGAGAACCCCAGTGTGGGCAGGTCCGTGTGATACGTGCCGACCAGGGGGAGGTCGAGGGAGTTGGCGAGGAGCCAGGCCACGAGGCCGACCGGCCCTGGCGTGGCTGCGTGGATCACGTCCACGTCGGCCTCCTCACACCAACGTAGGATCTCGAGGATGGGCAGCAGGGCCATGGGGAACCCGGGATAGACGCCTAGTGAGGTCGTCACGATGGCGGGGAACACCTCGCGACCCGGTTCTGATAAGCGCTCGGCCCCGCCGCACACCAGTGTGAACGGCCAATCCTGGGCCGTCGCGTGGCGCCGCAGCTCATGGAGCACAGTGCTGACCCCGTTGGTCTCCTCGTAGGTGTCGGTGAACATCGCCACGCGGGGCATGGTCTTGACGGGCGGTCGGAGAGCCAGGCCGCGCTCGGCCAGGCGCGCGGCCACCGTAGCGGTGTGCCGTCGCTGGCGGGCATGGAAGCCGGATGCGAACAGGTAGGGGGCAAGTAGACTCTGGGCATCGCCGATGGCGGCGGCGCGCTTCTTGTCGCCGAGCAGCCCGCCGATGTCGAAGTGCTCCGCGTCTCCGAGCTGGTGCCGCATCGCCGTCCGCCAGGCCGCCTCGACGCGCGCCTGGAGCTGCTCGTGGCGCACCCCTCGGGACATGGGGTCGCCGCCGAGGATCTCCTCAGAGATCGAGCGCATGGCGGCACGAGTCGGCGAGCGGTTGGCGCCTTTCCACGGGTACGTTGAGGCCGACATGACGGAAAACGCACGCGCCGCCAGATGGCGGCCTCGCGGCTTTGTGAGCAGTCGCCGGGTCAGCGAGGAGTCCGCGGCCCGGCCGACCACCTGCCGGATCAGTCCGTTGCGGCCTGCGCCGCCGCGAAGGGCTAGTGCTACGCCGGTGTGGGCGAGCTTAGCCGTGGAGCCGTGCGCACCGCAGGCGCGTCCCGAGCCCTTCATGAGTGCTGTCAGTGGCGTTTGGCCGTCGCTCAAGGGGATCACCGTGTAGGTCGCCCCCAAGTCGAGACCGGTGTGGTCGTCTGAGCCCGCGCAGGCGCCGATCGACGTGGCCGCGCCGGTCACCGCATCTCCGGCCACACGAGCGCGCAGACTCGCCGAGCGGGCGACCACGTCCTCGGCCAGCTCGTTCTCGGCGCGGCACGAGAGACCGTTGCGGACCTCCCAGACGTCGAACAGGGCGACCAGTGACTCGAGCTGTTCGCCACGCAGGCCGCCGGCGACGAGCGAGAAGGGGTGGGCCAGAGCGTGCGCGACGCCTTGGCCGCGAAGGTACTGGACGAGCTCGAACACGTTGAAGCGCAGCTCGCCGATCTCGGCATGCTGCTGCTCGTCGATGCCCCACGCGAGCACGTGGACGTGGAGTGCCTCCGAAGGGAAGAAGGCCGTGACCTCTTCGCCGATGACGAAGTCTTCGTGGTGCGCCAACTGCAGGCCGCCCTCGATCGAGTCGTGGTCTGTGAGGGTGACGTGCGTCATCCCTCTTGCCTTGGCGAGACCGTAGACCGTGGCCGGCTCAGAATAGGACTCATTGAAGCCCAGTTCCGCTGACAGCCACAGGCCGGCCGAGGTCGAGAAGCGAGAGTGGCAGTGGAGATCGATGCGCGCTTCGCGGGCCGGGGGACCGCCGCGGTCACGATCCGGCATGTCGGGTGATGGTGCGAGCATGGGCCTCAGTTCCAGACGGGTGATATAACCCTACCGCGTTCTCCTCGGGACGGGCAACGGCCGCTGTCGCAGGTGGCAGCCGAGACAGAGGCTCCGCCACAGCGACATGCTCGTCTAGTCGCGCCTGGTGGCCGGCGCCGTCGCTGCCGTTCTTCCAGGCAAGCGTCCCGTCCTATCTGCGCCACCTCGCCAGTGTCGTAGACGACGCGCGTTGCCGAGAGTGGGTACGCGTGTCGTGGGTCGGCCAGTCACAGCGTTGACAGCCTGTGGCGTCTCGTGAAAGCGTGCACAACCAGGGCTGGCGCGCAGCGTTGCTGGCCATGGCGGCTGCTCGCCTGGCCCTGTTTCGTCATGAGGGACAGAGGGGGAGTCATGCAGCTGCTGCGCGTTCGCCATCTCTCGTCATCCGTGCTTCGGGTTGGCCTGCCGCTCTGTGCGGCGAGCCTTGTCGTGCTGGGGACACTTGCCGCTACGGCCGGTGCTGTCAGCGGCGGCGGTGGCGGCGGCAAGCCGCAGGTCAAACCCCAGATCGCCTGCGGCGGCGCCCACACCGTGGCCCTCAAGAGTGACGGCAGCCTCTGGTCATGGGGTTTGAACGGCTACGGCCAGCTCGGCCTGGGCACCTCGGGCACTTCTGCACATTCCACCCCGGCCCGTGTGGGCACCGATAGCAGCTGGACGGCGGTGGCCTGCGGCGACTACCACACCCTGGCTCTCAAGAGCGACGGCAGCCTCTG
>PMKX01000199.1 GCA_003158705.1 Actinomycetota bacterium | reverse complement strand
CGCCGGGTCACCTTCATGTAGACGTTGTCGTAGCCTTCGCCCCACTTGGCGATGAACTCGGTGATGAGCTCCGGCGGATCCTGCAGGTCGGCGGTCATGATGACGCAGGCGTCGCCGGAGACGTAGTCCAAGCCGGCGGTGATGCCGCCGTCCATACGGAAGTTGCGTGCCAAGCGCACGATCTTGAAGCGCGGGTCGGCCTCATGGACGGCAAGCAGCTTGGCGAACGTGTCGTCCGCCGAGCCGTTCTCGACGATTATGGCTTCGAAGTCGCATGCCGGGTTCTCGGCGAAGACGGCCTGGAGCCGGCGGCACAGCTCCTCGATGCCGGCTCCCTCGTTGAAGGCCGGCACCACGACCGAGACAAGCTTGCGACCGCCCGCCTGTGAACGCGCGCGGACGGCCTCGCGAGCGCGCTCCCGTTCGGCGGCCTCGTCGAGGCGGCGCTCAGCCCTTCCGGTGGGGTCGGCCGGCTCGCCCATCAGTCGTAGCGTCCTCCGGCCGCAGCGATGAGGTGATCGTAGCGCGACTGCAGCATCTCGATGCGGATGTGGTCCTCTTCCGAGATGGCGCCGTAGAAGCCGCGTTTGTTCTTGAGCCACATGAGCTCGAAGCCGACCGCCTTGAGGATGCCCTTCTCGGACTCGCCGTTGAGGCCCTCGGGGCAGGCGAAAATGACCTTGCGCGTCTCGTAGCGGTCGATGGAACCCTCGGGCAGCGCGCGCATGAAAGGCAGCGTCTCGGCGCCCACGCCGCCGCCCAAGGCCGTCTCGAGACCTTTGGCCTTGGCCTTGACGAAGAGCTCCTTGGTGATCTCGAAGATGCGCGCGTGGTTGATGTCCTCGCGCGTCATGCCCAGCGAACCGGTCATGTCGACGCGCCCGAGCACGATGCCGTCCAGGTCGTCGATCTCGGGCAAGCCGAGCATCTCGTCGAAGTTCTCGAAGCCGGTGATGGTCTCGATGTTGACGGCCATGTCCACCTGCTCGCGCTCGTCGGCCGGAAAAGCCAGACGCACGGCACGCAGATACTTGCTCAGTGCGTAGGGCGACTCCACCATGGGCCCCACCACGCGAGCGACGCCGATGACGCGTGCCTCGTACATGTCACGCACGGCCTCACAGCCGCCGATCTTGAGCGTCAGACCCAGGCCGGCCGTGGAGACCACTTCCTTGAGTCGTAGCGCTTCTTCGAGGCGAGTACCCTCAGCCTCGAACTCCGCCTTGACGCCGTTCACGTGGTGGTTCTCGCGCAGATCCTGCAGCGCTTCCACCATCCTGCGCTCGAGTTCGTTCACTCTCGCTCCCCTACCCTGTCTGAGCCTGCCTGCCGGCGGCGTTGCCAGTTGTGTATTCGCCGCCCGCGGCCGCCTTCCCCGCTCCGCTGTGTCGCCGGCTCGCTAGCTGCGCTAATGCCCCGGCCAGAGCGGCACAAGCATGTTGTCGGCAAGCTCGCGCCGCCCCAATAGGGGGGTCATGTCCTCGAGCGGCTTAGAGACGATGCGACCGTCCGGCAAGCGCTCGGCCGCCACCTTGGGCGCGATGACCGAATCCGCCGGCATGACCACATCGCAGAGCGACGGACCCGGGCCGGCCAGAGTCGCCGCCAGCGCTTCGTCCAAAGCGTCGTGCTCACGCACACGCGAGGCCGGGATGCCGTAGGCGCCGGCGACGGCCACCATGTCGGGGAAGCTCACGCCGCTTGCCGGCCCTTCGCCCACCCGGTGGCCGGCAAACAGGGTGTCTTGAGTCTGGCGAATGGAAAGGTAGCCGCCGTTGTCGAACACGAACACTTTGACCGGCAGCTTGTGATGCACGATCGTCTGCAGCTCTTGCAGATTCATCTGGATGCTGCCGTCGCCAGCCAGGCACA
Source organism: Actinomycetota bacterium (assembly GCA_003158705.1). Classification (GTDB taxonomy): domain Bacteria; phylum Actinomycetota; class Thermoleophilia; order UBA2241; family UBA2241; genus FEN-672. Next base: position 4,415 of record PMKX01000199.1, on the reverse strand, counting down.
CCACGCGGCGGCCGGTCGCCAAGCAGGCGCCGATGGCGGCCGGCAAGTCATAGCCCATGCCCGCCGTCCCCGAGTTGACCAGTAGCCGCTGACCGCGCTGCAGCCGCAGCGCTTGCAGCGTGATCACACAGGCGGCGCCGTTGCCGCAGACGACCACGTCGCCAGGCTCGAGATGTTCCGAGAGCTTGTCGACGAACACGTAGGGATTCACGGCGCCGCGCTGCGCTCGGTACTCAGGCAGGACGACCGGGTAGCGGCGGCGGCGCTCCAGGCACCAGTCGAGCCACCAGCGCTGAGCGTCGCGCGTGCCTGCGTCCGGCGCTCCTCCCGCCCAGCCGGTCGCCGCCAGAGCAGCGTCGAGCGCCGCCAAAAAGACGCCTGCGTCGGCGTGCACCGCCAGGTCGGGGAAGATGGTCGGCTTGCGCAGCTCGAGCGGGTCGATGTCCACTACGGCCTTGAACGCCTGACGAGCGAAAGCCCTGAACTCGTAGCCGATCTGGCGCACGTTGAGGCGGCAGCCCACAGCTACGAGCAGGTCCGCGTTCTGCACAGCGAAGTTGCCCGCCCGGTCGCCTACGGTGCCGGGCCGGCCCGCATACAGCGGGTGCTCGTCCCACAGCAGGTCGTGGGCGTTCCAGGCGGTGACCACAGGCACGCCCAGCCGATCGATCAGGGCGTGCAGCTCGTCCACGGCCCCGGCCAAGCGCACGCCGCTGCCGGCAAGCACCACAGGCCGCTCGGCCTGCGCCAGCCGCCCGACCAGCGCTTCGACCTGCCGGCTCATGAGACCGCGGTCGAAGCCCTCGCCGGCAGCCACGTCGGGCTCGGCTGCCGGCTCGAACGGCGCCAGGACCTCTTCATCGACCTGCGCCGCCTGGACGTCGAGCGGCACGTCCAGCCAAACCGGCCCGGGCCGGCCGCTGCGCGCCAGGTACACAGCCTTCTCGAAGTGATAGCGCACGCTCTGCGGGTCCGTGACCATCACGGCGTACTTGGTGATGGGCGCGACCAGGCGGACGATGTCGGCCTCCTGGTCGCCAAGCTGGCGCAGCGGTAGCCCGGTGCTGACGACCGTAGTGTCGTAGCGTACCTGGCCGGAGACGTACAGCGCCGGCACGGAGTCCTGCCACTGGCCGAGCACGCCGGTGAGCGTGTTGGTGCCCCCGGGCCCTGTGGTGATCACCGTCACACCCAGAGTCTCACCGAGGCGCGCATAGCCCTCCGCCGCTATAGCGCAAGCTTGCTCATGCTGGTTGCAGACCAGTGTCAGCTCTTCCCGCCGGCCGAGCGAATCGTCGAGATGCATGGCGGCGCCGCCGGTGACCAGGAAGACGTGACGCACGCCCAGTTCCGCGATACGGCGCGCGATGTAGTCCGAGACCTTGATCACGTCAGCCAGACCTGCCTACGTGTCGACCAGCAGTTTGCCACGGTCGATGGTGCGGCGGTTCGCCTCGTACCAGCGGTAGAGGCGGCGGACCGCCTCCTCCACGGGCGTCAGCCTGAGCGCCGGCAGCTCGCTCCGCAGACGGGCGTTGTCGCCGCTGTACTCCGCGCCCAGACCGGGATTCGCCACCACTACGGGCAGCTCCTTTCCGGCCGTGATGAGCACCAGCTCCGCCAGCTCGCGCAGCTCATAGGTGCGGTCGGCGCAGACGTTGTAGGCCGGGTAGGCGCCGCTGTGCTGCAGAAACTGCTCTATCACCGGCGCCACATCCTCCACCCACAGGTAGTCAAAGCGCCGGTCCTGCTTGATCGTGATCGGCAGGTCATAGAGCACCTTGCAGACGGCATTGGAGATGAAGCGGATGGCGTAGTCCTCGCCCGAGCCGAACACGCCGAAGAGGCGCAGCTCCACTACGTCCGGCCGCGCCTCGGCGTAGGCGGCACAGACGTACTTCGAGAGACCGAACTCGTCCGCCGGCACGAACGTGCCGAAGTACGACTCGGGCATGCGCGGCCGGTAGTGGTCGGCGCCATACACGGCGCCTGAGCTGAGCAGCACGAGGCGACCGAACAAGCCCTCGCAGCGAGCGAGGTTGAAGAACATGCGCACGTTCGCATGCAGGACCTCGCCCGGCTGCGCCGCGGGCGCAGCACGGTGGCCCGGCCGTGTGGCGCCGTGCACGATGGCGTCCGGCCGTGCGCGCTCGAGGTAGTCACGCACCGCCACGCCCTCGAGCAGGTCAAGCTCCGCGTGAGTCGGCGCCAACACCTCGTGACCGGAGCGCAGCTGCTCCGCCACATGCCGGCCGACGAAGCCGCCGGCGCCCGTAACGAGCACTTTCACCGATCGCCGCCTGCCGATGCGGCGCCGCCGCCATCGGCGCCGACCCCCGAGCGAGGCACCGCGTCGGAGCCGAGACCAAGGCCGGCGCCCGCACCGGCCTGTGCCGGCGCCGGTCCGACAAGCAGCGGCAGGACGATCAAGGCAACCAGTGCCGCCGGGTACACGAGGACCGACGTGCTCACGTCCCACAGCCACCGGCGAAACGTGAAGTCGTGATAGGCCCAGGGGATGAGGCACACAGCAAAGGCCAGGGCGCAGGCCCACGGCAGACGACCGCGCCGCACGGTCAGCATGAACAGACTCAAGGGCAGGTACAGATGGATGAGCGTGTAGTCGTGGTCTTCAAAAGGCAGCAGGAGAGCACAGGCGACGAGGACGGTCGCCACCTGCCAGGGGTCGTGGCGGTGTCTCAGCAACTGTCGTGCGACCGCGGCGAAGACCGCCAGGGAAAGCAGCATATAGAGCTCGCGGACACGTTGCATGTTCATCATCTGCAGGCTGCCGTTGGTCCAGCGGTCGAACACGGTGACCACTCCCCAGAGGCTGTGTCCGTGCTGGGCAAAGAACAGCGTGTTGGTGCCCTCCACGTGCCCGTTGAGCGTTTGCACCAGGGCGTGCAGGACGCGCACCACGCTGTAGCCGGAGATCCAAGACAGCAGCAGCACACTCACGAGAGTCTCGGCGACCGCCGCGACCGCCGCATACAGGGCCTGCCGGTAGCTGCGGTCGCACAGGAACACGACCAGCAGCGTGGCCCAGTAGTACTTGGCGGCGATAGCCAGCGAAAGCGGCAGCCAGGCCAGCCGGGAGCGGCGTCCGTAGTGCAGCCAGAAGAACAGCGCCAGCAGTACGAACACGACCATCTCGAGATTCCCCCGGTCGACGGCGAAGAGCACCGGGTACGAGAGCAGGGCGAACACGGCCACAAGCTGAAGACGCGCCACGGTCGAGCGCACGGGTCGCGTCAGCCAGCTCCAGAGCACCGCCAGAAGGGAGACGAGGAACGAGGTGACCACCAGCACGAACGCCACCGTTGCCGGCACCAGCGTCAGGCCATCGGTGAACAGGTGCAACACCGGCGAGTAGACCATGTTGTCCGAGACCCCGGGCTTGAACCGCCGCGCATCCCTGTAAACGTTATAGAAGTCCCGGAAATGGTCCTCGGGCTTGAAGAGGAACGTCGTGTACGGATAGGCACGATGCAGGTAGACGCCCATCACGTAGTTGAAGATCACGGCGGCGGCCATGCCGACGACCATCACGGTCGCGATCACGTAGGCGAACGCTGCCTGGCCGCCGTCCTCCCGCAGACTGACCGCTTCGGGCTCAGGCAGCACCCACGGCCTCCCTGATCTGAGCGGCCACGTACGCCAGCATCTCCTCAGTGAGACCGGGGTAGACACCCACCCAGAAGGCGCTCGTCATGATGCTGTCGGTGACCGCCAAGTCGCCGACGACGCGGTAGCCGCTGCCGGCAGCGCGCAGTGGGTCGAAACACGGCTGTCGCGTGATGTTGCCGGCAAACAGCATCCGCGTCTGCACGTTCGCCTTCTCGAGATGCGCGACCACCGCGTCCCGGCGCGCGCCGGGGCTTGCAGAGCCGGCCGAGACGCCCCCACCGTCGCGCAGTGTCAGCAGGAAGCCGAACCAGCTCGGCTCGCTGTGCGCGGTGGCTTGCGGAAGCAGCACGTGCTCGCCAAGCGGGGCAAGCAGACGTGCCAGGGTGGCGAAGTTGCGCTGCCGTGCCGCCACGAACCCCGGCAGCTTGCCAAGTTGCGCGCAGCCGATGGCCGCCTGCAAATCGGTAGCCTTCAAGTTGAAGCCGAAGTGCGAGTACACGTACTTGTGGTCGTAGCCGTGCGGCAGCGTGCCGAAGTCACCGGCGAAGCGCCGGCCGCAGGAGTCGTCGACGCCCGACGGGCACACGCAGTCGCGGCCCCAGTCGCGCAGCGACAGCAGGATCGCGTGCAGCTCGTCGTCGTCGGTGTACACGGCACCGCCTTCGCCCATGGTCATCTGATGCGCCGGGTAGAAGCTGCTGGTGCCGATGTGGCCGAAGCCGCCCGTGAACCGGCCGTCATAGCGAGCACCGAGCGAGTCGCAGTTGTCTTCGATGAGCCACAGG
>PMKX01000206.1 GCA_003158705.1 Actinomycetota bacterium | reverse complement strand
GTCGCCGGCGCCCTGCGCGTCGAGAACGTCGTCGTCGTTGACGTCCGTGCGCGTCTCCAGTGAATGAGCCACCCCCTGGCTGATGTCAGGAGACTGCTCGTGGATGGCCACCATGACGCCGCAGGTCTCGTAGTCGAAGCCGTACTTGGCACGTGTGTAGCCGACTTCCTTGACGGTCTCGCGGGCGATGGTTGGGATGTCGACGTACGTGTCGGTCGTGATCTCCCCCGCTACCTGCACAAGCCCCGTGCTGAGCAGGGTCTCACAGGCTACGCGGCCGTAGGGGTCTTCGGCCACGATGGCGTCGAGGATGGCGTCCGAGATCTGATCGGCCAGCTTGTCGGGGTGGCCCTCGGTGACCGACTCCGACGTGAACAGGTACTCCCTCTTCTTCACAGTCTCTCCTGAGAGCTGGGGACGGGGCGGAGACACGCAGGAGTCTAGCAGACATGGTCGTGACCGACCAACGTCGGCCGGCGCGCCGCCGTTTGGGCAGCGAAGCCGCTCTCGCGACGCCCGCTAGCGCTCGCGATACTCGCGAGTGGGTTCGCGCCCCATCAGGCTGCGCACGCAGTCGGCAGGCCTGCGCCCGTGCTCGAGCACCTCGTACACGTTCTCGCTCACCGGCATGTCTACACGCAGTTTGCGGCCAAGGTCGTGCAGAGCGTAGGTCGTCGGGATGCCCTCCACGACCTGACCGACTTTGGCCTCCACCTCTGTGGGCGACTCGCCTGCCGCCAGAAGTTCGCCGGCAAGGCGGTTGCGGCTATGCCGCGAGGTGCACGTGGCGATCACGTCGCCGATGCCGGCCAGGCCGGTGAACGTCGCCACATGCGCGCCGAGCTCGGCGCCCAAGCGCGCCAGCTCGGCGACGCTGCGGGTGATGAGGCTGGCGCGCGTGTTGTCGCCATAGCCGAGACCATCCGACATGCCCACCGCCATGGCTACCGGGTTCTTGGCCGCGCCGCAGAACTCCACGCCCACCACATCGGGGTTAGTGTATACACGGAAGGTCTCACAGGTGATGAGACCCTGGAGCACGCAGGCGGACTCCTCGTCGTGACTGGCGATGACCGTCGCCGAAGGCATGTCGCGCGCGACCTCCTCGGCGTGATTTGGGCCGGACAGGGCGGCGGCCGGCGCCCCCGTCTCTTGGGCGATGATCTCGCTCGGACGTTGCAGCGTTCCCAGCTCCAGACCCTTGGCCAGAGACAGCTGCAGCGAATCGGGCCGCCGCCGCGGCGCCACCCAGCGCGCCACTGCCCGCACCGCCTGAGTGGGGATCGCGTAGGCGACAAGGCCGGCCTCGCCCAGGTCGGCGTCGCCGATGGCTACGAACTCGAGCTGGCTGGGCAGCTCGACGCCGGGCAGGAAGTGTGGGTTGCGATGCGTGCGGTTGAGCTCGACGGCCTCCTCGGCCGTGAGGGTCAGCACCTGCACGCGATGTCCGCGCTGCCAAAGCAGCCGGCCGAAGGCACAGCCCCAGCTGCCTGAGCCGATGACGGTGACGTTCCAGGACTCGGCGGCTATGGCCGCCCTGCCTTTGAAGATTCGGCCGGCCTGGGGTTCCACGGGAAGGTGACGCGGCTCTCGCAGCGCAAGGCGATGCGCCGGATGTTGCCGCGGTGCGCCCACACGACTATGGCACCCACAATGACCGCGACGATGCGATAGGCCAGGGGCTCGTGAAAGATGAAGGTGAGGCTGGCGAAGCCGACCGTGGCACACAAGGAGGCCAGGCTCACAAGGCGTGTACTCAAGAGCACCACGACCCACACCGCGGCGAGAATGAGGAAGATCATCGGCATGAGAGCCAAGATGACGGCGGCGGCTGTAGCGACACCCTTGCCGCCGCTACCGCGCAAGAAGATAGAGTACATGTGACCGAGCACCGGCATCACCCCCAGGATGACGGCCAGCCAAGGACCGTACACATGCCCGGCGATGAAGGCCGGCACGAAGCCCTTGGTCATGTCGCCTGCCAGCACCAAGATGCCGGCCTTGCGACCAAGCACGCGGAAGACGTTGGTGGTACCCACGTTGCCCGAGCCGTGGTCGCGCACGTCCACGCCGAAGCCCCACTTGCCGACTACGAGCGCGAAGGGGATGGACCCCAGCAGGTAGCCGCCGAGGCCCAGGGCCACTGCCAGGACGATGTCGAGAGCGCTCATTTGCCCTTGAAGTCGATGATCACCGGAACGCCCGCAAGCCCGAACTGGTCACGCAGACGGTTCTCCACGAAGAAGCCGAAGTCACGTCTGATGAGACTCCGGTCGTTCACTTCGATGGCGAACCTCGGCGGTGCCGTCTCGTACTGCGCCATGTAGTACATCTTGAGCCGTTTGCCGTGTTTGCTCGGCAAGGATCGTGCCGCAGCCACCACACCCAGGAAGCGATTCAGCACGGGCGTCGCTATGTGAGCAGTATAGCGACCGTGCAGGTCCGCGACCACGTCGAGAAGCTCGTGCACCCCCTCGTGCGTCTTCGCCGAAACCGGCAGCACGAGCGGGCGCTGGCGGAGCTTCTCGCTCACCAACGCCCGCGCCTCGTCCAAGTCCGGGTGCGCCACATCCCATTTGTTCATGACCACCACGGTGGCACATCCCCTTTGCGTGGCCTCGACGCCGGCGACGAAGTCGAGCTCCGTCAGTCCCAAAGTGGCGTCGGCGACGATGATGGCGACGTGAGCTCGGTCGAGGCTCTGCAGACTGCGCAGGTAGGAGTAGTACTCGATGCCGCTGATCTTGGCGGCCTTGCGCATGCCCGCGGTGTCGACGAAGCGAAAACGTCCCTCGGCGGTCTCCACGCTGGTGTCGATGGCGTCGCGCGTGGTGCCGGCGACGTCGCTGACCAGCACCCGCGGCTCACCGACGATCGCGTTGAAGAGACTCGACTTGCCGGCGTTGGGTCGCCCGACGATGGCTACCGGGATCTCGTTGTCGGCAGCGGCCTGCGGTGCGTCGTGGTCTGGGTCCGGCAACAGCGCCACGGCTCGGTCGAGCAGGTCACCGGTGCCCAGGCCGTGCGCGGCCGACACGCAGACCGGCTCGCCAAGACCGAGCTCGTACAGTTCCGGAGCCGGCGCCGCCGCCGGGTCGTCGAGCTTGTTGGCGACCAGCAAGCAGGGCACTCGCTGGCGGCGCACCTCGTCGGCGATGGAAAAATCGTCGCCCAGAGGGCCCGCGCGGCCGTCGACCAGAAAGAGGACTACGTCGGCGGCCGCCAAAGCAGCCCGCACCTGCTCACGAATGCCGGCCGCATACGGCGATTCGTCGCCGGTGTCGAAGCCCCCCGTGTCTACGAGTCGCAAGGCGCGGCCCGCCCAGTCGGTCTCCACCTCCTTGCGATCCCTCGTCACGCCAGGAGTAGCGTGCACGACGGCGCTGCGCGANNGTGGGAGCGCTGCTCACACGACCAGTGTAGCAAACGCCTCGGCCAAGGTGCCGCCGAGGGCAAGTCGGCCGTCGCAAGCGCTCCTCAACTCATCCTCAGGAAGATCATCGAGTGTGCAGGCGAGGTGCTCGGGCAGGAAGGCGCGTGGTGCGAGCAGCCACTCGTCACGGCCGAGCGGCCGGGCATGCAGCGCTGCCACGACCTCTCGTCCGCCCAGCAGCCCGGTCACGGTGACGTGCGGCCCGAAGAGCTCGTTGGCCACGACAAAGGAGCGTGCGGCGCACCCTGACGTGACCCCTCTGCCTTCGGCGATCAGCGAGCAGGCCGTCTCGACCAGCGGCGCCGCCAGCGTCCCCGTGAGAAGAGCCACACCGGCGCGGTCCGGCAAGTTCGAGCCGCTCAGATCGAGCGCCTGCGCGTCGGCGACAAAGGCGGCGCCGATGCCGATGCCGTTCTGGTACTGGTGCGGTGCATCACTCGGCGGCGGCGTACGCGCCGCCAGCAGGTAGAGCTCGTCGGCGGCGTGCACGAAGGCCACGCCGCGGCGCGCCTTCGCCTCACTCTGCAAGGCCTCGACCTGCTCCAGCGCCATCTCGGCCTCAGGACGGCGCACCCGTCGCAGGTCGCTCTCCACCGCCAAGGAGACCGGCACCACACCCACGTCGGCCACCGCGTCGAGCTCGGCCAGAGCACGCACGGTCTCGTCGAGGGCGGCGCCGTCGTTCCAGCCCGGACAGAGCACCACCTGGATGTGCAGCTCGATGCCGCAAGCGGCCAGGCGCAGGAGCACGCCCCGGGCACGGCGCGCCCGCTCTCCCATGAGGCGCGCGCGCCGGGAGTCGTCCCAGTCATGCAGGGACACATAGAGCGGCGAGAGCCGCAGCGTGCAGATGCGCTCCAGATCGGCGGCCGACAGATTCGTGAGCGTGATGAAGGTGCCTTGCAGGAACGAGAGCCTGTAGTCGTCATCCTTCACGCAGAGTGACGGTCGCAGACCGGCCGGCAGCTGGTCGACGAAACAGAAACGGCAGTGATTCTGACATTGCCTCACGCCTTGGCCGAGTCCGTCGGCAAGCTCCACGCCATGCCACTCACCGCGCGCGACCGCCACATTGAAGTCCAACGGGCGCCCTGCACGCACCACCGCGAGTGAGAACTCGCCGTCGGCGGCCGCGAGTTCGAGGTCGAGCACATCCACGTCGCTGCGATCGTCGATGGCGACCATGATGTCGCCGGCGCGCAGGCCGGCGCGGGCCGCCGGGCCCTCGGCCGTCGCGACGAGGAGGCCTGAGGGCGCGCCGTTGCTCCTATGGGCGCGCAGCAAGGAACGTCCGAATGGTCTGCGTCGCCGCGTCGATCTCGTCGTCGGGCGTCGAGGCGCCCGCCGTCACGCCGATCCGCCGGCAATCGGCGAACCAGGCGGCCTGCAGTTCGCCGGCGTGCTCGATGTGATACGTCCGCGGCTGGATATCGCGACAGAGGCTCACCAGACGATTCGTGTTGGCACTGTTGCGGCCACCGACGACGACCACCGCATCGACCTCGCGGGCCACTTCGCGGGCAGCGCTCTGGCGCTTCTCGGTGGCGTCGCAGATCGTGTTGTAGGCCAAGGTCTCGCGGGCTACGGGCGCGACTGCGCCGGCAAGCGCCGCCAGATTATCGCGCGTCTGCGTCGTCTGCACGACGATGCCCACGCGGCGGTCCGCGACGTTCGCCATCTCGAGGTCTCCGACTCCCTCCACCACCACTGCTTCACTCCCGGCACAGGCCTTCAGGCCAGCGACTTCGGGGTGGTCCCTCTCCCCGAGGATCAGCACCAGGTAGCCGGCCTCGTGCAGCGCCGAGGCCTTGCTCTGGGCGATAGTCACGAACGGGCACGTGGCGTCGACCACGCGCAGACCTCGGTTGCGCGCTTTCTCCACGACCTCCGGCGGCACACCGTGCGTGCGCACGACGACGGTCCCCTTGTCCACTTGGCTGAGATCGTCGATCGCGGTCACGCCACGCTGAGCAAGACGGGCGACGACGCCGGGATTGTGGATGATGGGCCCGAGTGTGTAGATGGGCGGCTCGAAGCCGTTGATCGCATCCTCGGCGATCTTCAAGGCACGCTCGACGCCGTAGCAGTAGCCTGAGTAGCGCGCCACGACGATCTCGCCGTCGCCGACGCGCACGCGACGCAACTCAGAGCGGCGCTCCCGGGCAGCGCGCCGGCGCTGCTCGCCAGCTTGCGGCTCAGTCGAGCCTGTCATACAGCTCCTTCACCGCCGAGCGGATCCGCTCGGCAGCGGCCGCATAAACGAGGCTCTTGCGCCCCNNCGCCAGCGGCGCGCCAGGTGGTCGGTGCCCTTGACAGCCACCGGCACCACGGGCGCGCCGCTGCGAATGGCCAGCATGCCCACGCCGGGCAGAAACGGATGCACCTCGGCGTCGCGATGACGTGTGCCCTCTGGGAACATGAGCAAGGCGCCACCTTCCGCCAGCACACGCAACGCCGTCTCCAGCGCGGCACGGTCGCCGGCACCCCGGTCGACGGGAAAGGCGCCTAAGGCGGTCACCACCTGGCGCAGGCCCCAGATGCGGAAGAGTTCGATCTTGGCCATGTAGGCTAGCGGGCGACCCATGGCCACACCGGCGAACAGAGGGTCGGTCTCGCTCTTGTGCGTCACCGCCAGGATCAGCGGTCCCTCCAGGGGCACGTGGTCGGCCCCACTGACTCGCAGCCGATTGGGCAAGCCCAAGACCAGCAGGACGATGTCCCGACAGAAGGTGTAGAAGAGCGAGTCGCCCCGACCGTGCCAGCACGCACCAGTCAAGACGACGAGCCCACCTTGGCCGTGACGATACGCTCCAGCTCCTGCAGGACCTCGTCGATCGACATGGCCGACGTGTCAACCTCGATCGCATCGGCGGCTTTGGCAAGAGGCGAGACGGCGCGCGTCGAGTCATACGTGTCGCGCGCCTCCATGGCCGCCAGTGTCTCGGAGCCGCTCACATGCTCGCCCTTGGCGACCAGCTCTTTGCGTCGACGCTCGGCACGTACGTCGGGGCGTGCCGTCAAGTAGATCTTCACCGCCGCATCCGGAGCCACGACGGTGCCGATGTCGCGCCCCTCGATGACCGCGTCGCGACTGGCTGCCAGACGCCGCTGCTCGTTCACGAGCAGCGAGCGGACCTCTGCGTGAGCCGACACCTCTGAGACCGCCGCGGATACTGCCGGACGGCGGATCTCCTCACTCACGTCTTGCTCCTCAGCCACGATGTGGCCGTTGGCGGTGAACGCCAGGTGAGCCGAGCGCGCCAGAGCAGCCAGCGAGGCGGCATCGTCGAGTGCCACCCCCTCGCGCAGAGCCAAGTAGGCCACGGCACGGTACATGGCGCCCGTGTCGAGATA
>PMKX01000037.1 GCA_003158705.1 Actinomycetota bacterium | reverse complement strand
ACCTGACGATGCCCGCCGAGAGGTCACTGTCGTAGATCACGCGAGGATGGTCCTTGCTCGTGCGCGGCGCGCGCACGTCGTAGAACGACGACGTCGTGAAGCTCACAGTGCGGCCGGTCTTGCCTACTACCACGACCGTAAGCACGCCGTTGCTCGTCCAGCTGCGGATCATCAACGGCCTGCCTGTGTCGTTCTTGAACTTGAAGTCCGGCCCGCCCCAGGCGACAGTGGCGTCGCGGCCGATGGGATAGTGATCGATGTACAGGCTGTGGGCATGGCGCTCGACCACCGGCAGACCGGCGAAGAAGACGGCGTTGAAGAGCGTGGTCGCATACTGGCAGATGCCCCCTCCTACGCCCAGGCGCAGCACCCCGTCGCCGGCGATGACGGGCGCGTAGTCGAAGCCTCGGTTGACGGTGCGTGGGCCGAGCACGGCGTTGAGAGAGAACACCTCTCCGGGCCGCACGATAGTGCCGTCGACGATCTTGGCGGCCTGCGCGATATTCGTGGCGCGTGCGATGTTGGAGGGGTCGAAGAAGGTCGAGAACTGGGACCCAAGAGCGCTGAGACCCATCTCCTGCACATCGGCCGTCGTCAGTGCCGGCTGCACGACGCGCAAGGCGACGTACACGACGCGTAGCCCGTTGCTGGCCACGACAGCGTCCATGTCGCCGAGCAGACGCGGCATGTCGAGCTCGATGCCGCTCCGGCTAGGCACCACGGTCACGGCCCCGCCGCTGATCCTCACGGTGGCGTCGCGAACCGGCACTTCGACGAAGGCGAAGAGCTTGTGAAGCACGCCCCGGGCAGTAATGTTGTCAAAGGTCAGCGGCGGCTCGCCGGCATCGTTGCCCGCGTTGACCGTGAGCATGGCGGCCATCTGCTCCGCAGAGAGCACGATCGAGCGGCTGCGATAACGCAGCGTGAGCGGCCGTTCGAAGTAGACGCGAGCCTGTGCGGCTCGCTGCTGAGCGGTGGCCGTGTCGATGTGCGGTGCCACCACCGACATCGGCACCGGCCCCAGGTACGGCTGCCAGCGCGCCAGGCTTGCCAGAACGGCGCGTTCCAGAGCGACGGTGTCGATGTCGCTGCCTTCGCGACTGGGCGTGACCACCACGCGGCGGCCGCGCAGGCCCAGACGCGCGTCGCGAGCAGGCTTGGCCACGGCCGCACTCAGCGCCTCCAACCCGCTCTGGAACTTGGCGGTATCGACGCGCACCACAGGAGCCACCTGCGCACCCGGCATGACCCAGAGCGAGAGGCCGCCGATGGGCGCGGTACGCCCGGCGTTCTCGGCGGCCTTAACGGTGGCCGCCACGTCGATGCTCAGCCCGAGCTGGTCAAGGCCCATCGTGCGCGCCCCGCGTGGCGTCTGGAACTGAGCGGAGAGCAGGCTGCTCTGCGCCAAGCCCTGCTGCAGCCTGTTCACCGCCTGTTGTCGTGTGAGGCCACCGAGCGCCACCGAGCCAACGCGTACATCCCAGCCGACACGGCCTTCAAGATAGCCCTGCAGCACGGCAACGCCGGCGACAAGCACCACGGCGGAGAGGAACCCCAGGCGAGCGCCGAGAGAAGACGGGAACCAGCGCGACACTACAGAGCCTCTCTGTTCGCCAGACGACAGGTCAGACTAAAGTCTTCCACCGAACGCTGCCGCGTCCTGCCTCGGTAACGGCGCTCTAGCCTTACTGTCCCTCGATGACAGCGCGCACACGCCCGACAAACTGCTCGGCAAGTTCGTCCGACTGCTCTGGGCTGGCACCCTCGGCGTAGACGTGGAACACAGGCTCGTCGGCGTCGGGCAGGATCTGCACCCAGGAGTCACGGTTCACCACCATGATGCCGTCGAGCAAGCTGACCTTGCCGTCGCCGGCGTGCTGCACCTCCTCGGTGACGGTACGCATGACCGTGCCCTTGAGCGACCACGGGCAGGCGACCGTCTTGTGGACAAGCGTGCTGGTGGGGATCTCGTCCACCTTCTGCGACAAGGTCTGCGGATGCGGGGCGAGGAGTTCGAGCAGCTTGCCGAGACTCATGACGGCGTCGAAGGCAGGCAGGAACTGGGGGAAGATGTAGCCGCCACCGAGCGACCCCGCGAACACGACGCCAGGAGCAGTAGAGGCCTCCATCAAAGCCGGCAACGACACCTTGGTGCGCACTACCTCGATACCGTACTCGCGCGTCAGCTTGTCGGCCTGGCTCGTCACCGTGAGCGGCAAGACGATCTTCTCACCCTTCTTCGCCTGCTCGGCCACGAGCTTGACGAACAGGAGCAAGGCCTTCTCCAGGGCGACCTCCTGGCCGAGCTCGTCGACGACGTAGAGACGCTCACCGCTCGGGTCGATGACCAGCCCCAGATCGCCGCCCATCACCTTGACGAGGCGCTGTACGCCGCCGATGTTGGCGCCTAGTTCGGTCGCCCCCATTGTGGTGCGGGCCTCGTCGGCGAAGGCGTGCAGCGAGAGCACTTCGGCGTTCAGACGCCCGAGCAGGTTGGGGAGCACCAGCGAGGCCGGCGAGTTCGAGTAATCGATGACGATCCGGAAGGCCCGCTTGTGTATACGCTCCACATCCCAGTTCCCGATGAGGCCGCGCACGTACGTCTCCATGGCGCGATCGGGAAACTGGATCTCACCGAACTCGCTGTAGAACGCGCGCCGGAAGTCCTGACGGCCGTAGTACTTCTCGATGTCCTTCTGGCGTTTCTCGCTGATGGCCACGCCCGGCGGCTCGAACACCTGGATCTGGATCATCTCCGGATCCCAGTTGGAGATGCGCACGTGGATACCGCCCTCGGCGCTGCCGTTCTTGATCTCGAAGCGGTTGATGGCTGAAGAGGCGACACGCAGGTCGCGTACCACGACGCCGGTCGCGTTGAGCCCGCTGATGATGGCCCGCTTGATGACTCGCGAGGCCGGGTGAGCGTCCCGGCTGGTCGTCACCTTGGAGCCCTTGGCCAGAACGGTGCCGTAGGCCATGGCGAACTTGAGGGCGAGCTCCGGCGTGATGTCGATGTTGATGAGCCCCGCGATGCCGTCCTTGCCGAAGAGCTGCGAGGTGCCGCGCGACTCCCAGATGATGCTCGACTGGATCTGGGCACCGGACTCGACGGTCTTGAAGGGGTAGATCTTCACGTCCGGAGCTATGTACGCCTGCTCGCCGATGACGCACTCGTCGCCGACCGCCACACCCTCGCTCAAGCTGGCGCCGGCCTTCACGTCGCAGTTCTTGCCCAGAATAGCGCCGCGCACCTTGGCACTGCTGCCGATGTACGTGTTGGCGTCGATCACGCAGTTGCCCGTCTCGGCATGGCCCTTGACGACCACGTTGCTGCCCAGCACCGAGTACGGCATGATGCGCGCCTCGGCGTCGATCTTGGCGTATTTGCCGATCATCGCGGGTCCGGAGACGTTGTCGAGCGAGTCGAGACTGAGTGTCTCGCCGATGTAGACGTTGTTGTCGAGACGGATGCCGGGCAACGTAGCCTGGAGCTTACCGTCGAGCGCGTCGCGGTTGGCGGCCAGGAACTGGCCCAGGCTGCCGATGTCCTGCCAGTACCCCTCCGCCACGTAGCCGTACAGCGGCGCTCCCATCTGGAAGAGCTTGGGGAACAGATCCTGGCTGAAGTCGTAGGGGACGTCGGCCGGCATGTGGTCGAACACTTCCGGCTCCAGCACGTAGATCCCGGTGTTCACCGTGTCGGAGAACACTTGGCCCCAGGTAGGCTTTTCCAGAAAGCGCTGGATACGTCCCTCTTCATCGACGACGACGACACCGAACTCGAGCGGGTTCTCCACGCGCTTGAGAGCGATGGTGGCCAGTGCGCCCCGAGCGCGATGGAACTCGACGATGGCCGTCAGGTCGAAGTCGGTGAGCGCGTCGCCGGAGATGACCAGAAAGGTCCCGTCACGCAGGTTGGACTCGGCCAGCTTGACGCTGCCCGCAGTGCCGGCCGGCGCTTGCTCGACCGAGTACTCCATCTTCAGCCCCAGGGCGGAGCCATCGCCAAAGTAGTCGCGGATGGTCTTGGGCAGAAAGGCGAGGGTGACAACCGTCTCTTGAATGCCGTGGCGTTGCAGCAGCTCGACGATGTACTCCATGCACGGCTTGGTGCATATGGGAACCATCGGCTTGGGCTGGTTGCTGGTCAGCGGCCGCAAGCGAGTACCCTCGCCGCCGGCCATGACTACGGCGCGCACAGGCTCACCACCGATCTCATGACAGGAACTCGCCGTTGCCGACGAGCATGATCTGCGGACTATGGTATCGCATGCAGGCCGGAAGGCGGCCGTTCCGGAAGCTTCGCGGCCGCCTTCCGGCCCAGACGCGCGCTGCACGAAACGCTCGCAGCGCCCCTATGCCGGCAGCCGTCCGTGTCGCCACTCGCGCTCGGCCCGTACGACGTACAGGGCGCCGGACCACAGGTACAGCAGCACTCCGGCGCCGTAGACGATCCAGGCGACCGGACGTACATCGATGACGAAGAACTGGATGCCGCAGGCGAGCACGATGTTGGCGAGCTTGCCGCGCAGCATGATCCGCGGTCGCTCGCCGTGGAGGCGCAGGAGAGCGGCGCCGCCGAGCACCAGCACGGCGTCGCGGATCACGACCGGCAGCACGGCCCACAGCGGCAACGTGCCGAAGTACAGCAGCGTCAGGAGCAGGGTCACGTACAGCGCCCGGTCCACGAACGGGTCGAGGATGCGGCCGAAGTCACTCTCGAGATGCCAGCGACGCGCGATAAAGCCGTCGGCTACGTCGCTGAGAGCGGCGAAGAAGAGCAGCACCGCGGCCGGCCAGGCGGCGCCGGGAGCGTCGCGGCCGTAGAGCCACACGAACGCCGGCAACGAGAGCAGACGGAACACGGTGAGCGTGTTGGGGATCTGGCGCACCAGCATGGTGCCAGTCTACCAAGTGCAGGCCTCGAAAGGGGGGCCATCGCAGGCTCGTCGCACGCCTCGCGCCTGCCCACGCATGTGCTAGACTACGGCCTTCGGTCGGCGTGTGGCGCAGCCTGGTTAGCGCACTAGTCTGGGGGACTAGGGGTCGCCAGTTCAAATCTGGCCACGCCGACCATCCTCATCTTCTTCCCCATCACACGGACGCGTTTCGGCATGCCCACTCTGCAGCCCGGAGCAGCACACACGGTCAGCATAGTCGCAGTCATTGGGAACAAGCACGCAGAGGGAGAAGTGAAGAGCAGAGAAAGGTGTTCAGGAAGTGAGCGGCGCTTGCCGATGAGCGATGCAGCGCGCATGCTCTGCGCCGCGGCGGAGAGAGGCCTAAAGGCTTACGACTCCGCGTTCCTCGGTGCCACCGTTGCCGCCGTTGCCGCCGTTGGTGCCGGTGGCGTGCGCCTCCAGCATGGCGGCGAGGTCGTCGGGCACCGGCAGACGCCGCACGAGTACGCCGTAGAGCCTGTCTGCCAAAGGCGCCGACTTGTCCAGCACGGTGACCACCTGACGCAGCCTGAACTCGAGGAAGAAGTCGGGCTCAACCCGCAAGGCCACGGCGATGTTGTTGATCACTGGGTCGGCAGGTACCGGCCGCGTGCCCTTGGTCAAGTGGTTCAGGTACCCGGCTGAGAGCCGCGTCTTGTACGCGAGCTGGCGGTAGCTCAGGCGACGCTCCTGCATGAGCCCCCGCAGCGCGTTAGGGAACCGCTGGCGGGTGTACCGGGGCTTGTTTATTGTCAGCATGGCTTGCATTGCACTACCCGTTATCGTGCACCACAAGTGAATACTTGATAGTAAACAGTGGATTTTGTTGCCATGCGGGACAACAACAGGCATGCAGGCCACGCTCGGCTCCGTGCCTGCGTCGTGGCGTCTAGAAAGACGCGTCCAAAGCCGCCCGCACGGCGGCCGTCAGCCCGGCGACCGGTACGTCGTCACGCTCGCCCGTGGCTCGCCACTTCAGTTCGACCACGCCTTCGGCGGCGCGCTTGCCGACGATGACCTGCAGCGGGCAGCCGAGCAGATCGGCATCCTTGAACTTGATGCCCGGCGACAGGTCGCGGTCGTCGTAGAGGACCTCGAAGCCAGCTGCCACAAGCTCGCCATACACTCGGTCGGCAAGCTCCGACTGGCCGGCATCGGAGGCGCGCACCGAAAGCACCTGCGCTGCGAAGGGCGCGACCGACGGTGGCCAGACGATCCCGTTCTCGTCGTGGTGCTGCTCTACCACGGCCGCCGCGACGCGAGCCAGACCGATGCCGTAGCTGCCCATCACGATCGGGCGCTCAGCGCCCTCCTCGTCGAGGTACCGTGCATTCATGGGTTCGGAGTACTGCGTGCCCAGTTGAAAGACCTGGCCCACCTCGATGACGCGCTCGCTCTGCAGCCGCCCGTCACAGTGCGGGCAGCGATCGCCGCCGCCCACGGTGCGCAGGTCGCGGAACTCGGCTTGGAAATGGGCCGCCGTCACGCCGGTGACGTGGTAGCCGTCCTTGTTGGCGCCCGCCACGTAGGTGCCGGCGCGCAGCGTCTCGTCGGCGAACGTGTCTAGGCTCGCGCCGACCGGACCCACGAAGCCGATGCCCACGCCCAGCGAGTCCGCGACCTCGTCGGCCGTCGCCAGGCGGAACTCGCCGATGACTCGCCGCAGCTTGAGCTCGTTCAACTCATGGTCGCCACGCACGAGCACGATGATCGTGCCACGCTCCTGGCTCACCACGACCAGGCACTTGATGAGCTCGCTGGCAGCGATGCCCAGAAACGCGGTGACTTCGTCGATCGTGCGCGCCTCGGGCGTGGCGACCTCGACGAGCGCGCCGGCCTCTTCCCCACCGGGCGAAGTAGCAGGCCCGCCCGCCGCGCGGTCAGCGCCACCCGCCGCCTGGTCGGCGCCGGCCACCGCCAGCTCGACATTGGCGGCGTAGCCGCAGGCGTCGCACACCACGACCTCGTCCTCGCCGGCGGGACTGGGTGCCATGTACTCATGGCTGACGGCGCCACCCATCATGCCGTTGTCGCTCTCCACTCTGAGAAAGCGCACGCCACAGCGCGCGAAGATGCGGTCGTAGGCGGCCACATGCTTGTCGTAGCTCACTTGCATAGCCTCGACGTCGACGTCGAGGCTATAGGAGTCCTTCATGATGAACTCGCGAGTCCGCAGGATCCCGCTCTTGGGACGCGCCTCGTCGCGCTCCTTGGTCTGGATGTGGTACCAAAGCTGAGGCAGCTGCTTATACGACCGCACCTCGCGCGCCGCCAGCCAGGTGACCACCTCTTCGTGGGTCATCGCGAGGGCCATGTCGGCGCCCTTGCGGTCCTTGAAGCGGAAGAGCTCCTCGCCCACCTTGTCCCAGCGCCCCGACTCACGCCAGATCTCCGCCGGGTTGATGACCGGCATGAGCAGCTCCTGGCAGCCGATGGCGTCCATCTCNNGCGGATGATGCCGGCGATCTTCTGCATCACGCGCCAGCCGGCGGGCAAGAACACATACACGCCGGCCGCGAGCTGGCGCACCAGGCCGGCGCGCACCATGAGCTTGTGGCTGACGGCCTCGGCCCCGGCAGGATCCTCCTTGACCGTGGGCAGCAACATCTGGCTGAGGCGCATAAGACTCCCCGAGATCTTGGCGACTACCGAGCGTGAATCATATCAACCGGAGCACGCCTCGGCGGCCCAGATGAGGTTCAGACCGCCTCCACAGGCGGGGCCGTCTTCTCGTCTGCTTGCTGGCGATAGTACTTGTAGCGCCCAGACTCGACCGGGACGTTGGCCAAGACTATGCCGAGCTTGCGGCTAGGCAGCGGGGCCAGGAAGTCCCGCGCCTCTTTGAGCATGCCCTTGGTGACCTGGCCCATCTTGAAGACGAGCATGATGCCGTCGGTCCGAGCGGCGAGCGGAGCCGCGTCGCCGACCACCATGAACGGCGGCGCGTCCACCAGCACCATGTCAGACCCCTTGACGAGCTCCGCCAGTACGGCCTCGAGGTGCTTCGAGGTCACTATCTCTCCCGGGTTTGGCGGTATGGGACCCGACGTGATCACGTAGATCCGCTTGCTCTGAGCCTCCGCGTCGGCCGAAATCTGCGCCTCACCGCCGCCTGAGGCTGTGCCCTGGTCGGGCAGGACGACCACTTGGAGGGCCTCTCCCAAGCGGGCCTTGCCGGCGACGACCGTAGAAAGGCCTGTGCGGTTGGGAAGGCCGAAGTAGCCATGCACGCGGGGACGACGCATGTCGGCGTCCACGACCACGACGCGCTTGCCGGCCATAGCCAAGGCTACAGCCAGGTTACACGCTGTAGACGTCTTGCCCTCGCCCTGCGTACAACTGGTGATGAGTATGGAGCGCACTTCGCCGTCGACGCCCACGAAATCGAGATTACCGCGCAGCACACGAAAGGCCTCAGCGCCTGGGCTGTCCGGATCGTGCAGAACCACAAGGCTGCCGTCGCGGCCAAGCTCCTTGGGCACCTGTGGCAGCCGTCCAAGCACCGGCAAGTCGAGGGCATCCGCGACCTCTTCGTTCGAGTGCACCCGCACATCGAGCTGTTCGGCCAAGAACACCGAGGCCAGGCCCACCACGACGCCCAGGACCACACCGAGCAGGCCGTCGCGCAAGTGTTTGGGTGTGTACGGCCCCTTGGGCACAGTCGCCGCCGAGGCGACGGCGTACTCGCCCTTGCTCACGGCAGCGCGGAACGTGATGAGTTGGGTCAGGTTCGCCTTAAGGTCGAAGTAGGCAGGGTCCTTCTTCTGTTGCGCGGTCTTGTAGGACACCAGCTGCAACTTCACCAGCCGAACGGCCTCATCGACCTTGTCCAGATCCAACTGCCTGCTCCACGCGACCCATGCCTGACCGTAGGCGTTGGCAACGACGGCCGCCTTCTGAGCATTCGGGCACTGCGCGGTGATGGTCAGCAAGCTGGTGTTGGCCATCTGTCCGCCACTGATCTTCGCGTCGAGCTGTTTCGGATCCGTGAGGCCAAGGGCGTCCGCAACACGTTGCGCCATCTCGGGCGTGACCAGCACGGCGGCGGCCGTCTGCAGCGTCTGCTGAACGCTCGTCGGCGAGACGTAGTTGGAACCGCCTTGGGTGATACTCGAGACCGGAGCCTGCGGCGCATAGCTCAGCTCGGTCGTCGCTTCGTAGCTCGGCTTTATGCGAAACGAAACAAGCAAGGCCACAACGACGAAGACGGCGAACACGCCGATGAGCAGCCACCTGCGGCGTTCGATCACACCCAGATAGTCACGCAGGGAGAACTCCCTCTTGCCAGTTTCTCCGGCCACAGATTCAGCTCCTCGCTGGGATGTCCACTACGGCACAGGCGAACCTTCCAAGGCACGCTCCGCCATCAGTTTACGATATGACACGTGGGCAGGAAAGCCTCAGGCCGGAGAGTCGGCTGCGCAAGGGCACGAAATCGCATAGCATGACCGCGGCATGGAGGACGGCAGCACAACAGGCCAAGACCGGCAATCGCTGGCAGAGAGGACCGGTCACGCCGTGGCCGGCATCGGCTTGCTGAACGTCTTCACCTTCAGTGCACAGTTCGCCCTTGCCATCGCCATCGTGCGCCGCCTCGACCGCACCCTGTACGGCCGCTATGCGGTGGTGGCCACGATAACCATAATCGCCGTACAGGTGATGTTGTGCGGCGGCGACAACTCCGCGCTGCGTTTCGTCCCCGAGTTCGTCGTGCAGGGCCGCGGTCGCGCCGTCCGGCTGCTAGCCGTCCTGCTGACGGCTCAGCTGCTGGTCGTTTGGGCGGCACTCACTGCTCTCTATGCGTTCGGCCTGGATGGTCCCTTGTCCCGGGTATACAACCGACCGACTGCCCACCTTCTGCTGCTGGCCCTTGCCCTGGCTCCACTCACCGCTTTCCAGGGACTCCTGCAGAAACTGCTCACGGCAGCCTTTAGCGTGGGCGCACAGGTGATCGCTGCCGTCGCGGCGTTCGCAGTCACCTTCGTCCTCGTTCTCACGTGGGCCAACACGCCAGTCCGTATCGTCATGGCACTCGCCCTCGGCTACGCCTGCGGAGACGTCTTGCTCCTCGCCGGCCTGCGTCTGGCGTGGTCGAGGCTACCCGCCGAGGGCGGGGCTTTGCCCATACGGCGCGTGATGCGCTATTCCGTGTCGTCTATGTGGACGACACTCCTCAACCTCATAGTCACGCGCCAGACGGAGACCGTCATCCTGGGCGCCTTCGCAGCCACGACGATCGTCGCTTCCTACAACGTCGCCTACGCCATGCCTGGACGCGTGCTCGAGTTCATACCAGCCGTGTTGTACTCAGTCGGTGTGGCTTCGGTTGCGGAAGCGTTCACGGTCGACCGCACCTCGCTGCCTCGGGCGATCGACCTCTACTACCGCGCTTTGTTCATCGTCACTGCACCGGTCGCGGTGGTCGGCGCGGCACTCGGAGGCGTGCTCACGGTCACGCTCTTCGGCGCCGCCTACAAAGGGGCAAGCCCTATCTGCCAGACATTCTTCGCCCTCATACCGCTGATGCTCCTGAGCGCGCCCTATGTCCTCGTGGTGCGTGCTCTGGAGAAGGTGTGGCTGATGACCTGCGTACTCGCCGTGGAGGCAGCCGTCAACGTAGGTCTGGACCTTGTCTTCATCCCCCGCTGGGGGATGTGGGGCGCCGTCGCCGCGGTGGCCATCACTTTCACGATCTGCGTGGCCATCAACCTCACGGTCTATGGCCGCCTGGATCGCACCGTGCGACCGCCATGGCGAGCCATCCTGCGCTACTTCGCCGCTTCAGCGCCCTTGGCCCTGCTGGTCCTGCCCACGTTTTGGCTCGCCGCCCCGGTGGCACTCGTGCTCGGCCTCGTCCTGGCAGTGCCGCTCTGGCTCGTAAGCGCACGTCTGCTTCGCCTCTGCGGACCAGCGGAACAGGCCATGATCGCCGCTCTACCGCTGCCCTCGCCGGCGGCGCGCGCCATCCGTCGGGTTTTCGGACTCTGAGTCGTCGCCTTGGCGCCTGAGCGCGCGTCGTCTATCATCAAGGCAGAAGCCCTCACGCACCACCGCGACAACAGACGGCCAGGACACACCAGCATGCGAAGCAATGAGGCCAGACTAGAGAGAGTGGGCCAGCGCCTTCCCGCGAAGCTCGCGTTGGGCATGCTGCTGGGCACGTCGGCGCTCTTCTGTGCCGTGGCGGTGCATGCACTCGATACTCGCAACAACACGCTCCTGGGGGCCTGCGCCGGCGTTCTCATGATCGCGCTGCTGCTCCTGCTTTCATTCGAGCGGCTCGCCGTGCTCGCGATCGGCTTCAGCCCCATCGCGATCCCCCTTGGCTACAGCTTCGCGAAAGCGCTGAACCTGGCGAACGCCGATGTCTACTCACTCGACCTCGGGACCTCGCAAGTGCTTCTCGCGGCTGCCGTCGTTGCCCTGCTCATCGTGGCCCGCAACCGGCGCGAGAACGCAAGTCTCACGCTCCCACCGTGGCCGGTCACGGCCTACGCCCTCCTCGGTTTCATCCCCCTGATAGGAAGCTTCGCCTTCACCCTGGGGCTCTCAGGCATACTCGCAGTATGGTCCGCGTGGGCCGTCGAGCTCGTGCTGCTCAGTCTGCCCTGGCAGACCGTCAAGCGCTGCCTGCTGGTGTTTGCCGGCACCACCGTCATCGGTGCGCTCATCGGCATCGCCGCCTACGCGAGCAAGCTCGGACCCCTAGCCGCCCTCTACGCCAAGGTATACAAACCCCGCGCCGTGATGGCATCCGGCATGCCGCTGACGCCACTCGCTCAATCCCTCCTCTCCCCTATGCAGCTCGCCACCCTTGGCCATCGGCTGAACTTCAACACCGGCCATCCCAACGCGTACGCCGGCTTCCTCGTGTCCGCCTGCGTACTCGGTCTGGCCGGCATCGCCCTCTCGCGGCTATCGCGCCGCCGCAAGTTCATTCTCATCGCCGCCTACCTGGCAGTCGTCCTGACGGCTCTTGTGCTCACCCTCTCGCGCACCGGCGTGGTGGCCATGGCGGTCATGTTCGTTTGTCTGGGTGCCCTCCTGCTCCGCAATCCACGGCTGCGACACATCATCTTGGGATTCGTCGCGGTCGGTCTGGTGATCGCCGCCATCTCCCCGTATTTCCTCAATCCCACGTCTAGCACCGGGGTGGTGGGCCGGTTCGCCACACTCTCGCAGGGTTGGCAGGACGCCAGTCTCCAGGTCCGTCTGCAACTCTGGCACAAGCTGGTTCCGTTGGTCCTTCACCACCCTCTGGGCATGGGCTACGGCTACTTCAACAACCCGGCGCTGCCACAGCAGCTGGGCCTCGACTGGACCACGCCTATCTTCAGCGGGCACAACGTGCACGTGGACATAGCCGTCGAGAGCGGCATCCCCGGCATGCTCGCCTTCATCGCGATATGGATCCTTGCGGCCCGTCAGGCCCTCAAGCTGTACCGCAGCGAAGGCGAGGCCCAGCTCGTCGGCGCCTTCGTGCTCGCCGGTATCGCCGGCTTTCTGACGGTGAGCCTCGCCAACGCCACCTCCGCGTTGGAATCCATGCCCATGATCGCCCTGTTTATGCTCTTCGTGCTGCCGTACTGCGCCCGCCGTGAGCTTACGTAGAGTCTCGCGCCTTTGCGCGTGAGCAGAGAATCCACCGACCGGCGCCCCGCCCTGCTCTGGCTGCTGCCTGAGTCTCCGCTGCCGCCGGTGCTGGGGGCTCGCTTGCGGGCCCTTTCGTTGCTGAGCGCCAGTGCCCCCCGCTATGACATCACGGCCTTCGTCATGGCAGGGCCACCGTCGGATCGCGACGAGCGGCTCAGCGGCATCGACTGGCAAGGCGGTCACTTGCCCTCGCGGCGTGGGCAAGTGGCGGCGCTGCCGCAGCTCCTGAGAGCCGGCGCGCCGCCCTATCTGCGCTTCTTCTGTGCCCCGGCGCAGCGCCGCGCCGTTGCGGACCTGCTCGGGCAGCGGCGCTTCGACGCCGTGGTCACGCAGCTGCCCTACTGCAGCATGGCGCTCCCGCGCCCGTGGCCGCTGCCGGTGATCGTGATCGCCCACAACGTCGAGTGGGAGACGTGGCGCTACAAGGGTGCCGAGGCGCATGGGCTCGAGCGGCTCGTGGCGCCCGCCGACCGCCATCTCATGCGGCAGTGGGAGCTGCGGACCTTGGCCGGGGCGCAGGCCGTGGCGTTCGTCTCACAACGCGACCGCGACCTTGTGCGGCCCTCGCTGCCTGCGCGCGTGCTGGACGCCGTCGTGCCCAACACTCTTGACCTCGGTAGCTACGCCCGGCTCCCTGCCCCCGAGAGCCGCTCCGAGGTGCTCTTCGTCGGCACGCTCAAGTATGGCCCCAACGTGACCGCGGCGCAGTTCATCAGCCGTGAGCTGGCGCCGCTCCTGGCCGGTGACGGCATGACGGCACTCGTCACCGGCGGCAGTGGACCGACCGCTCCGGGCATACGCTTCCTGGGGCGGCCGGACGACCTCGAGCCCGAGTACCGGCGTTGCTTCGCCAGCATCGTGCCCCTGTTTGGTGGTAGCGGCACGCGCTGGAAGGTCCTCGAGTCGATGGCTCACATGCGACCAGTGGTCGCGACGGCCAAAGCTGTGGAGGGTCTAGCCGTGGTCGACGGTGAGCACTACCTGCGAGCCCAGACGGCGGCGGAGTTCATGGAGCAGCTGCGCCGTCTGCGCGACCCGAGCGTGTGGCAAGGACTGGCAGAGCGCGGCCGCCGGCTCGTGGAGACAAGCTACACCTGGCCCGTGGCCCATAAGGCGTGGCTCGGGCTACTCGAGCGAGCGCTGGGCGCCCCTACCGACCGCTGAGCGCCTCGCCCCCGGCCCGGCCGAGCGGCTCGCCCCCGGCCCAGCCGAGAGACTCGTAGAACACGCCCGCCAGCTCGCCGGCGGCGCGCCACACGTCCCAGCCGTCGAACACGTAGCAGGGCCGCGACGCCGAAGCCAGCAACTCACCCAACCTCGCCGACTTGGCGGCGGCGACGATACTCTGATGCCGGTGGGCGACCACCACCACCTGGGCCTCCTTGAAGAACGCCGGCTCCAGCCGGTCCGCGGCGGTAACGCCCGCCTCGGCAAGGTTCCCGGGCAGCTCGGCGTAGCGGCTGTGGCCCAGAGCAGGGTCGTAGCAGCGCAAGCGCGAGAAGCCGCTCTGCAGCAGCCGCTCCACGAGCAGCACGCTATGCGACATGCGAAAGTCATCGACGTCCTCTTTGAACGAAAGCCCGAGCACACAGACGGTCGCCTGCTGCGGCACGATCCCCAGGGCGGCACACCTCACGGCGATGCGCTCGGCAGCATGCTCCACCAGATGGTCGTTGGCGCGCCGCCCGTAGTACCAGACCGACTGCGTGCCGCGCTCGTCGGCGATCTCCTTGAAGCGGTACTCGAGCAGATAGGGGTCTTTGGTCAGGCAGTAACCGGAGACGAACCCCGGACGCGGCACGCGATTGCGGCCGTAGTCCGCGTTGACCGCGGCCACGATCTCGGCCGCGTCCAGGCCAAGACGGGAGGCAAGCAGCGCCAGATCGTTGGAGAAGGCGAACATGGTGCTGCGGTAGGCGTTGTCGGTGAGCTTGCAGAACTCGGCTGTGAGCGGGTCGCGCACGCGGATCACACGCCCGCCGACACTGCCCAGCAGGGCCGCGACCCGCTCGAAGGTGGTGTCGCTGTACGTACCGACGATCTTCGGCAGGGCTTCTTCCTCGGCGATCGCCTGGCCCTCCACCAGCCGCTCGGGCACAAAAGCAAAGTGGAAGTCGCGCCCCTCGACCAGGCCATGACGCTGCTCGACCGCAGCGCGCATGATGTCGACGGAGCCCAGCGGGAGCGTGGTGCGGAACACCACGAGCAGGCCCGGAGAAGCTCCGGCCGCCGGGTCCAGCAGACCGGCTACGACCTCGATGATGCCGTCCAAGTCGCCGCGGCCGTGGTCAGAAAGGCAGCTGGCAGAATCCGGCGCCGCGGTACCCAAGGCGATCATGACCGTGTCCACTCGCGGCAGGATCGGCCGCCAGTCGTCGACCGGCAGGAATCCCTTGCCCACGTGCTTGTTGAGCAGCTCATCAAGACGGGGTTCGTGGAAGGGAGCCTGGCCCTTGTTCAGTTGCCCGACGAGAGCCGGGTCCTCGTCGTAGCCGTACACGATGTGGCCGTGCTGGGCAAAGACGAGGGACTGAGGCAGACCTATGCGGCCGAGGCCGACGAAGAGCAGGACACTCATGATGCGCAGGCAGCTCCTCCTGGCACACTCGTTTGCGGCTGCCGGCCGGCGTTCCGAGCCCTGCCGACCGAGGTCGGATGCTATCATAGAGGCACCATCGGAAAGGAACCATGCGGATAGTCTTCGTCGTCCCCGAGTTGCCGCACCCTCCCTTTACCGGGGCGCACACTCGACCCCTCTCGATGATCAAGGCATTGGCACTGAGCCACTCCGTGGTCGCCGTTGGTGCCGCTCCCCCAGACGCTGACCTCGCACTCATGCACGAGCTGTGTGCGCACGTCCTTTCCGGGACCCACCAGACCGCCGCGCGCTCGCCGGCCCATGCGGCACTCTCAACCCTGCGCCGCAGCCTCTCCCCTGTGCCGTTCATCAGCCAGTCGCAGTCGGCAGTGCTGCAGGAGCTTGTGAGCGAGGCGGTGCAGCGCCACCAGCCTGCCGCCGTGCAGCTCGAGGGTATGTACACAAGCCACTATCGTGACCCGGCGGTGCCGACGGTCCTCGACTTGCCGGATGTGGTCAGCAGCCTTTGCGCTGCGGCCTTCGCCGCGCGCCCCATACGCTACGCCTTCGCCGGCGCGCAGCAGTACGCCGCGCAGCGCGCCGAGCGCCGCCTGTTGCGCGAGTTCGCCGCCGTTATCGCCATCAACGAGCTTGATCGCGGCCGACTTGCAGGCTTGGGCATCGACGCGGTCACAGTACCCTTGGCCACCACCGCGCCCAGCGACAGCGAGCTCACTCAGGCAGCGCCGCCCACGGTGAGCCCGGAGAGGCCGCTGAACCTGCTCTTCGTCGGCAGCTTCTTGCACCAACCCAACAGGGTCGCGAGCATGTGGCTGGAGCGGCGCCTGGCGCCTGAGCTGCGGCGGCGCGGCCTGCCCTTCCGGCTCACCATCGCCGGCCGACAAGCAAGGCCGTACGGCGGCCGGCGCTACCCCGATGTGGTGTTCTGCGCCGACGCGCCGGACCTGGCGCCGCTGTACGCCGCCGCCGACGTCGTGCTGGTGCCGCTCGAGCACGGCGGCGGCACCAAGAACAAGACGCTCGAGGCGATGGCGTGGGCGCGGCCGGTCGTAGGCACCGCGCAAGCGTTCACCGGCCTCGCCGCCGCGCCTGACAACGCCTTCGCGCTCTGCCCACTGGACGCCACCGCGATGGCTGCTACCCTCGAAGCACTGGCGCGCGATCCACAGCGACGGGCAGAGATGGGCGCCGCGGCACGACGTCACGTGCTGGAGTACCACGGCCAGGAGCGAGTGAACGAGCTTATGCAGCACATCTACGCACAGATCGCGCGATGAAGATCGCCATGATCGGCACACGCGGCGTGCCGGCCTCCTATAGCGGTTTCGAGACAGCCGTGGAGAACCTCGGCAGCCGCTTGGCGGCGCAAGGCCACCAGGTGACGGTCTACTGTCGGCCGCACATGGTGGAGGGCCACTACCGCGTGTACAAAGGCATGCGGCTCGTCTACCTCCCCACCCTGCCCAACAAGTACCTCGACACACTGGTGCACACCTTCATCTGCACACTGCACATGGCCCTCGTGTTGCGTCCGCAGGTGGCCCTCTACTTCATCGCCGGCAACAGCCCCTGCGCGCTTCTCAGCCGCCTCTTGGGCATCCCCAGCGTCCTGAACGTGGACGGCCTCGACTCGGAGCGCGCCAAGTGGAACCGCTGGGCGCGCCTGTACCTGCGCTGGGCGGAACGCAATGCGCCGCGCTTCGCCAGCGAGACGATCACCGATTCGCGCGTCGTGCAGCGCATCTACCGCGAAGAGCACGGCCATGAGACGCACTTCATCCCGTATGGCTCCAACCTCGATGGCCAAGACACTGGGCAGTTCCTGCACGACCTGGGCCTGCAGCCACGCGGATACATCCTGTTCGTCGGTCGTCTGGTGCCCGAGAACAACGCACACGTACTCGTAGAGGCGTTCGAGGGCCTCGACACGCAGCACAAGCTGGTGATCGTCGGCGACGCTCCCTATGCCGGCGAGTACCAGGCGCGCCTGCGAGCCACCGCCGACCCCAGGGTGCTGTTCACGGGTTACCTTTTCAACGACGGCTACCGGGAGCTGGCCCGCAACGCGGCTTTGTTCGTCGTGCCCACGGAGGTGGGCGGCACACATCCCGTCATCATCGAAGCCATGGCGGCCGGCAACTGCGTCGTGGTCAACGACCACGAACCCAACCTCGAGGTAGTGGCCGACGCCGGCGTGAGCTACAAGGGCAGCGAGGGCGCCGCCGGCCTGCGCCGCGTGCTGCAGGAGCTGCTCGCCGATCCCGAGCGCGTGCAGCGCTGCCGCGAGGCCGCCGCCGAACGCGCACGGTCAACGTACTCGTGGGATACTGTTGCTGTCCAATACGAGGCGCTGGCCAGGCAGACCGCGCGTGCCGGCGCCGCACCCGCATCGTCATGAACTATCGCCGCGTACATACACTGCTCGCCGCCCGCAAAGACGCCGGCGAGGCCGACGCGCTGGCCGACTGGCGCGGCCCGGAACTGGGCTCGCTCGGGTGGCTGCTCGCCCGCCGCGTCATGCGCGGCGCGGTGCTGCGGCTACGCCTCAAGCGCGCCGCCGGGCTGGTCTTCTGCGAGCGCAACGTGCGTGTGCATCATGCCCGTTACGTAGAGGCCGGGCGCGACCTCAACCTGGAGGAAGGCTGCCAGATCGTGGGCCTCTCGCGCCGCGGCATCGTCTTTGGCAACCGCTGCACCGTGGGCCGCTACGCGACCATAAGC
>PMKX01000183.1 GCA_003158705.1 Actinomycetota bacterium | reverse complement strand
GCGCGAGCCCCGCGAACGGCCCGGTGGCATGCACAGGGGCACCGCGGAAGACGGTGAGCAGCACCTCGGCGTGGTGGATGCTCTCGGGAGACGTCTCGAGGATGTTGTCGCTGAGCACGGCGAGGTCGGCCGACTTGCCGACCTCGATCGACCCGGTCTCAGCCTCAAGGAAGTTGGCGTAGGCGCCGTTGATGGTAAAGCTCTCGATCATTTGCTCGACGCCGACTGCCTCCTCGGGCCAGAGCTCCTCGCACGGCTCCGGCGTGTCCATGCCACGGCGCAGCACGCCGCGCTGGATGGCCAGCAGCGGGTTAGGCGGCGGCGACACAGGATAGTCGCTGGCCGAGGCGACCGGCACACGGTGATCCCAGAAGCTCCTCATCGGATACTGGTGGTCGGTGCGCTCGACGCCCAGGAACGGCACGTACATCTTGTCGAAGACCGGCTCCCGGCCGAACCAGTAGGGCTGGGGCACGGCGGTCACGCCGAGAGCGGCGAACCGGGCGATGTCACGCGGGTCCACAAGCTGCAGGTGCGTGATCATGTCGCGAGCGCGTGTGTTGCCGGTGGCCGCGCGCGCAGCGGCGATGGCGTCGAGGCTCATCGCTGTGGCGGCGTCGCCGATGGCATGGTAGTGGAGCTGGAAGCCGGCGCGCGCCGCCGCCACCGAAGCCTGCGCCAACGCTTGCGGCTCCCAGATGTGCTCGCCGCGGTAGCCGGGCCGATCGGCATAGGGCTCGTTGAGCCAGGCGGTGTGGGCCTCGATGACACCGTCGGCAAAGAGTTTGACGCTGCGGCAGTGCAGGGGCGGACCAGCCAAGCGGGCCCGCTCCTGCACTGCCGCCTCCAGCTGTTCTTCGAGCGGCAGGTCGGGCTCCACCGAGAGCGAGATGCAGAAGCGCGCCGTGAGCTCGTCGTCGCGGCGCAACTGCTCATACGCCAACGCCGCCGGCTCGCCAGGGCGCACGCCGGACTCGTGCACGGTGGTCATGCCGTAGCGTCCGGCCACGTTGCGCTGGAAGTGGCGGAGACCGGCAGCTCGCTCAGCTACGTCGGCTCCGGGCACGGCCCGCTCGACCCAGGCCCACGCCTCGCGGAGCATGCCCGACGGCGTGCCGTCCGCGAGCCGTTCGATCGCCCCGCCGTCGGGGTCTGCCGTTTCCTTCGTGATGCCGAGCAGCCTGAGCATCGCACTGTTGACCCACTGCGAGTGGGCGCTGTCGTCGGCCATGGCCACCGGCCGGTCTGCCACCACCGTGTCGAGCGCCGCCGCCGTCATCTCGTGCTCGGGCAGCGCCGCAGGGTCCCACCCGAACCCCAGAATGGCGGGCACGTCGCGGTGCTCATCCGCAAAGCGGCGGATCGCCGCCAGGCACTCGGCCAACGAGCGGCGGCCTCCAAGCATGACCTGGAAGAGCTCGTCGCTGGCGAACTTGGGGTGCATGTGCGCGTCGATGAAGCCCGGCAGCAGCAGGCGGCCGCCGAGATCGACGACCTGGGTGCGCGGGCCCACGAACGGTTCCACGTCCGCCCTGCTCCCCACGCAGACGATGCGGCCGTCGCGCACCGCCACGGCCTCGTGCCGCGAACGAGCGGCGTCGACCGTGTACACCACGCCGTTGGTCAGGACGAGGCCGGCGTTCATGGCTGGTCTATGTACTCGTCGGCCACCGCGAGCACCTCGTCGAGCATGGCCAAGCCCTCGTCCAGCTCCGCGCGCGTGATGGTCAGCGGCGGGCAGATCATGACCATGTTGAAGTGCGTCATCAGGAAAAGGCCGCGCGCCATGGCGGCTTTGCTCAGCCGAGCCATCGGCGTGTTGGCCTCGCCGGTGGCGTGGAACGGCACCAGCGGCTCACGCGTGGCGCGGTCGCGCACTAGTTCGAGGCCCCAGAACAGACCGAGGCCGCGCACGTCGCCCACCGAGGCGTGGCGCGCGGCCAGCTTGGGCAGCTCGGCCGCCAGCACCTCGCCCATGGCGGCGGCGTTCTCGACGACCTTCTCCTCGCGGAAGACGCCGATCGAGGCCACGCCGGCGGCACACGCCAGCGGGTGCCCGCTGTAGGTGAGGCCGCCGGCGAGGTACTTGTCGTGCAGCCACTCGGCGATGGGCTCGCTGACGATCATTGCCCCGAGCGGCACGTAGCCGGAGTTGATGCCCTTGGCGACCGTCATGATGTCGGGCGTCACATCCCAGTGGTCGCAGGCGAACCAGCGACCGGTGCGCCCGAAGCCGACCATCACTTCGTCGAGGATGAGCAGGATGCCGTGCCGGTCGCACACCTCGCGGACAGAGCGCAGGTAACCGTCGGGCGGCACGATGACGCCGTTTGTGCCGGTGACCGTCTCGAGGATGACGGCGGCCACCGTGTGCGGCCCCTCGTACTGCAGGATCTCCTCCAGGTGGGGGCCTCCCGAGCACACCGGGCAAGGCTCCGGATGCCCGGCCGGACAGCGATACGTATACGGGTCGAGCATGTGCACGACGCCGGGCAGGCCGGGTTCGGCAGGCCAGCGCCGCGGGTCGCCGGTGAGCGTGACGGCGCCGGCCGTGGCGCCGTGATAGGAGCGGTAACGAGCGATGATCTTGTGACGGCCCGTGTACCAGCGGGCCAGCTTGATGGCGTTCTCGTTGGCCTCGGCGCCGCCGTTGGTGAAGAACGACATCTTCAGGTTCCCCGGCGTCAGCTCGGCAAGCAGACTCGCAAGCTCGGAGCGCTTGTCGTTGGCCAGCGACGGGGCGATCGTGCAAAGCGTCTGGGCCTGTTCCACGATCGCCGCCACCAGCGCCGGGTGCTGATGGCCCAGGTTGAGGTTGACGAGTTGCGAGGAGAAGTCCAGGTACCGTTTGCCTTCGTAGTCCCAGAAATGGCGCCCCTCAGCGCCGGCGATGGGCAACGGGTTGATCTGCGCCTGCACCGACCAGGAGTGCANNGCTCCGCGTCGACTCGCTCGACGATCGTGCGCATCTGCTGCTTGACGCCCTCGTCGAGCGGCTCCCGCCGCTGACTGTCGAGCAGCTCGCAGGCGCGCCGGCGGGCGCGCTCGTACATGTCCGTCGCTCCGTCGGCCTGCCAATCCTCGCGCACCCGGCGGTCCATGATCCGCGGCTGCGACTGCTCGCGCATGTGCGCGTAGGTGCTCGGCAGGCTGAGGAAGTCGCCGAAAGGCCCGACTGCGGCGATGTCGGCGCCCATGAGTGTTTCGGCGTCCACCTTGATGCCGCCGACGAAGTACTTGATCATCCCGATCCACTCGTCGTCCATGACGAGCTGCGCCGGATCGAAGGTGACGCCTGACTCGGTCATCCCGGCTCCGTACACGCAGCTGGCACCTGCCAGCGCCGCGGCAAGAGCGGTGAGAGTCTTCTCGTGACCGACCTGAGCGTCACCGAGCTTGGAGTCGCCCTACGCACCGGCGATGAGGCTGGGCAGACGGTACTGCCGAGCAAGCTGGGCCACGGCGGCACCGATGAGGGCCATCTCGGGCGAGCCGACCGAGGCGGCGGCGAAGCGCAGGTCCATGGCTGTGGTCGACGAGCCATAGGTGACCGGCGCGCCGCGCTCGGTGAGCTGCGCCAG
>PMKX01000017.1:195-8343 GCA_003158705.1 Actinomycetota bacterium | reverse complement strand
TTTTGTCACCGAATCCAGCCGGCATATGTCTGAATACGTCCCCTATTTCCGTAAGCGCCCTGAGCTGATCGAGCAGTTCTTGCTGACTGACATGGGCCGGTTCACCGTCGAAGGCAGGGTTAAAGAGCGCATCGATCAGGACGCTGAGTTGAAGCAAACGCTCGCTTCAGCCCAGCAAATCCCGGTCAAGCACAGCGGCGAATACGGCTCGATCATCATCCACTCGCTCGAGACCGGGGTGCTTTCACGCATCAATGGCAACGTCAAGAATAAAGGTATGATCACCAACCTGCAGGAGGGTTGCTGCGTGGAGGTGCCCTGCCTGGTGGACCGCGCCGGTCTGCAACCGACCGTCGTCGGCGAGTTGCCGCCACAGTGCGCCGCCCTGGACCGCGCCTTTCTCAACGAGGTCGAGCTGACGGTACGGGCGGCCCTGGAGCAACGCCGCGACCATGTGCTGCAGGCGGTCGCACTCGATCCCAACGCGGCGGCGACGCTCTCGCTGAGCCAGATCGAAGCGCTGGTCGACGAGATGCTGGCGGCCGAGCGCGAGATGATGCCTGAGGGACTGCGGTGAACGCGCCGCGCGCCGGTCAGCCGGGCGAGCGCCGGCCGGCGCGGCGGGCGATGAGTGAGCGCCCATGACAGTCGACCTCGACCTGCTGGTCATCGGTGACGCCAACCCCGACGTCGTGCTGCACGGAGCGCCGGCGACGCTTGCCTACGGGCAGGCCGAGCAGCTCGTCGAGTCGGGCACGCTGACGGTCGGCGGCTCGGCGGCCATTCTCGCCTGCGGCGCGGCACGGCTGGGCCTGCGCACAGGCCTGGTGGCGACCGTCGGCAGCGACGCCGCCGGCCGCTTCATGCTCGACGAGTTGCAGGCGCGCGGCGTCGAGGTCTCCGGCCTCCGCGTGGTCGAGAACATGCCCAGCGGTCTAACCGTCGCCCTGGTGCGTAACGACGACCGCGCCATCGTCACCTTCCCCGGCTGCATCGACGCACTCTCGGCCGACATGGTCGGCCCCGGCTTGCTGGGCAGCGCACGCCACGTGCATGTGAGCTCCTTCTTCCTACAGCCGCGGCTGACGTCGGGGCTGCGCAGCCTCTTCGCGGCGGCGCGAGCCGCCGGCGCCGGCACGTCGCTCGATCTGAACTGGGACCCCGCCGAGCAGTGGGACGGCGGGCTGGCCGATGTGCTGCCCGCCGTCGACGTGCTCTTCGTCAACGCCGCCGAGGCGGCCGCCGTGAGCGGCACCGCCGAGGCGGCCGTGGCCGGCGCGGTCCTGGCAGCTCGCGGCCCTTTAGCGGTGATCAAGCTGGGAGCGGCCGGCGCCCTCGCGCATGACGGGCGTCGGCTGTCACGTGTGTCCGCGCCCGGTGTGACCGTCGTCGACACCGTCGGCTCCGGCGACAGCTTCGACGCCGGCTTTCTCTGCGGCCGATCGCTCGGCTGGGAAGTCAGCCGCTGTCTGGCGCTGGGTGCGGCCTGCGGCTCTCTGTCGGCGCGTGGCGCCGGCGGCGTTGAGGCCCAGCCCACGCGCGAGCAAGCCTTGGACGCCGTCGAGGATCTGCTGCCCGGGCCCGGCGGTGACGCGCAGCCCAAGGGCTGACGGTGACGGAGCTGCTGTCGATGGGCGGAGCCGGGTCGATGGGCGAAGCCTGGACGCCAGATGCCACCACCGGTCTTCTTGGGCTCGTGGCCGCCAACCGTCGCGGTGCAGCCATCGGCCTGACGTCGATCTGCTCGGCCAATCCCTACGTGCTCGAGGCGGCCCTGCGCATGGCCGCGCGCGACGAGACGGTCGTGTGCATCGAGTCGACATCCAACCAAGTCAACCAGTCTGGCGGCTACACGGGGATGACGGCGGCGAGCTTCCACGACTTCGTCGCGGCGCTCGCCGCCGCCGTCGGCTTGCCGGATAGCCGCCTCCTCCTGGGTGGCGACCATCTGGGGCCGTATCCGTGGCGGCATGAGCCTGCGGACACCGCCATGGCCAAGGCCCGCGAGCTGGTGCGCAGCTATGTGCTCGCCGGCTACGCCAAGCTGCACCTCGACGCCAGCATGCGCTGCGCCGGCGACCCCGGCGCAGCGCTGGCGCCGCTGGCCGCGGAGGTCGCCGCACAGCGGACGGGGGAGCTCTGCGCGGCGGCTGAGACGGCCTTCGCGCAGCTTCCTGCCGGCTCGCCGGCACCGCTGTACGTCATCGGCACCGAGGTGCCAGTCCCCGGCGGTGAGCAGGCCGGCCAGGCCGGGCCCACGGTGACGGCCGTCGCCGCTGTGGAACGCACCATCGCGCTGACCCGCGAGACGTTTCAGAACGCCGGACTGAGCGAGGCGTGGGAGCGCGTCATCGCCGTCGTGGTCCAGCCCGGCGTGGAGTTCGGCGACGACGCCGTGGTCGCCTACGAGCGCGCGGCGGCGAGCGGTCTCTCGGAGTTCGTCGAGCGTTGCCCAGGGCTGGTGTACGAGGCTCACTCGACCGACTACCAGTGCGCTGCGGCGCTACGACAGCTCGTCGAAGACCACTTTGCCATCCTCAAGGTAGGCCCGTGGCTGACCTTCGCGTTCCGCGAGGCGGTGTTCGCCCTTGAGGAGATCGAGAGGGAGGTGCTGCGCAGTCGGCCCGGTTCCCCGCCTTCGCGTCTGCGCGACGTGCTCGACGAGGTCATGGTGCAGCATCCGGAGCACTGGGCCGCCTACTACCACGGCACTCCCGAGGAGGTGCGGCGCAAGCGTGCTCTCAGCTACAGCGATCGCTGCCGCTACTACTGGCCGCGGCCGGAGGTTCAAGCAGCGCTCGCCGGGTTGCTGCGCAACCTTTCCGAGCGCCCCATCCCGACAGATCTCATCAGCCGGTTCCTGCCCGAGAGCGCCGACGCCGTGCGGGATGGCCGGCTCCCTGCGGAACCCGGAGCGCTGATCGGCGACCACATCGAGCGCGTGCTCGACATCTACGCCGCCGCCTGCCGGATACCGTGAGCGGAGCGGGCGGGGCTCTGGGCCCGCCCGCTCCGCTGGCTCAACTCGTCGGCGCTGCCTCAGCCTCGACGGCGAGCGCCGCACCCGTGGCCGCGTCGAACACGTGCAGCGCGTCGGTGCGCAGGCCGAGCGGCAGCGCCTCTCCGCTGTGCACGTCAGTGAAGCCTTGCAGGCGTGCTGCCACACGGGCACGCGAGCCGGGCAGAGGCGGCGGCAGCGTCGGGTCGATCTCGACCGAGGCGACCTCGCCCGGCACTTCGCCGTAGACGAGGGTCTCGTTGCCGAGCTCCTCGACCACGTCGACCGTCATCTCGAGCTGCGGGAGACCGGCCGCCGAGCGCGCCGGCAGCAGGGCTTCCGGCCGGAAACCGAGCACGACAGGACCGTCGGGCGCGCCGCCGGCGTGCAGCTCGACGCTACCGGCGCGCAGCACGCCGCCGGCGACCTCGCCGCGCAGTAGGTTCATCGACGGCGTACCCATGAAAGCGGCCACGAACAGACTGACCGGCCGGCGGAAGACATCCTCGGGCGTGCCGAGCTGCAGCAGCCGGCCGGCATTGATCACGGCGATGCGGTCGCCGAGCGTCATCGCCTCAGCCTGGTCGTGGGTCACGTAGAGGCTGGTCACGCCGATGCGTCGCTGCAGCTGCAGGATCTCGGCCCGCATCTGCCCGCGCAGCTTCGCATCCAGGTTCGAGAGCGGCTCGTCGAGCAAGAAGACGTGCGGCTCGCGCACCAGCGCCCGCCCCATCGCGACACGCTGTGACTGGCCGCCGCTCAGCTGGGCCGGGCGGCGGCCCAGCAGCGCGTCGAGCCCCAGGATCGCGCTCATCTCACGTACCCGCCGGTCGACCTCGGGCCGCGGCACCTTGTGCTCCTTCAAGCCGAAGGCGAGGTTCTTGTAGACGGTGAGGTACGGGTACAACGCGTAGTTCTGGAAGACCATGGCCACGTCGCGCTTGCGCGGCGGCAACTCCTGCACCTCGTGCTCACCGATCAGGATCCGCCCGGACGTCGGCTTCTCGAGCCCGGCGACGCAGCGCAGGGCCGTCGTCTTGCCACAGCCGGAGGGGCCGACGAGGATCAGCATCTCGCCGTCCTCGATCTGCAAGTCGAGGCCCTCGAGCGCCACCGTCGGCGGCTTGCCGGCAAAGACCTTGCGCACCTCGTCGAGCGTGACCGTCGCCATCTCTATCCCTTCAGCCCCTGCGTGGCCAGCGACTGCACGAACCAGCGCTGGGCCAACACGAAGATCGCGAGCATCGGGATCTGCGTCATCACCGTGGCCGCCATCACCAGCGGCCAGTTGATGTTGTGAGCGCCCTGAAAGCTCATCAGACCGAGCTGCAGCGTGTAGTTCTTCTCTGACTGGATGACGATGAGGGGCCAGAGAAAGTCGTTCCAGGTCCACAGCAGCGTCATGATGCCGACGGTCGCCAGTGGAGCGCGCATCGACGGCATCACCACCTTGAACAGAGTGCCGAGCCGCCCGGCGCCGTCGATGCGCGCCGCCTCCTCGATCTCCACCGGCATCGTCCTGAAGAACTGCCGTAGCATGAAGACCCCGAACGGCGTGACCAGATTGGGCGCCATCAACGCCGGCAGCGTGTCCACCAGCCCCAGGCTGCGCACGATCAACAGAGTCGGCACCATCACGACCTGGAACGGCACCATCAACGTCGCCAGGATCACCAGGAACAGCGCCCCGTTGCCGAAGAACCGCATCCTCGCCAGCGCGTAGCCGGCCAGGCTGCAGAAGACCAGGTTCGAGATCACGACCGTGACCGAGACGAGCGTCGTGTTGAAGAGCCAGCGACCGAACGGCGCCTGCGTCCAGGCATCGACGTAGTTGTGCCACTGGAAGGCGAAGTGCAGGCCGAAGGTGCGCGACTGGGCCAAGGTTTGGAAGCTCGTCACAACGAGCCAGAAGAACGGGAAGAGCATGACGACGGCCAGCGGGATGAGCACGAGGTGCCACCAGCTCGGCGCCCAGCGCCGCTTTGCGGCCAGATCGCCGGGCCGCAGCCCGCCGCCGAGTTCGAGTGTCCCGGTGGAGCCTGCCGCGCTGACCGCCGCCGACACCTGCTGCGTCTGTCTGTCGTCGCCCATCGGCCCGCCCTACGACCGGTAGTGGACGAGCTTACGACCCAGCAACAACTGGACCACCGTCAGCGCCAGGATCCCGAGGAAGACGACGTAGGCGATCGCCGTCGCATAGCCCGCATCGAAGAACGCGAACGCCTGCTGGAACAGGTAGTACACGACCACGGTGGTGCTGGCGAGGGGCCCGCCGTGAGTGATCACGTAGATCTCGTCGAACTCCTGCAGCGCGTTGATACTGAGCCACACGACCAGGAAGAGGGTGGTCGGCCCCAGAAGCGGGAATTGCACGCGCCAGAAGGCGCGCCAGCGCGTGGCGCCGTCGATCTCGGCCGCCTCGAGCAACTCGCGCGGGATCCCCTGCAGCGCCGCCAGATAAATCACCACCGCGAACCCGAGCCAGCCCCACACCGTGACCAGCACGATGCAGTACAGGGCCTGACTGGGGTCCTGGAAGAAGCCCTGCGAGGGGCCGCCGAGCTTGTTCAAGAACAGGTTGATGATCCCGAAGTACGGGTCGAGCAGCCAGCTGAACATGATCGCCGTGGCGACCGTGGAGGTCACGACCGGCGCGAAGACGGCGGTGCGGTAGAAGCGCATGCCGTGGAGGCGCCGGTTGAGGGCGACCGCCACGGCCATGGCAGAGAAGAGCGTGATCGGCACGAACAGCACCGTGTAGACGATCGTGCGCCGCACGGAGGCCGCGAACGCCGGGTCGTGCATCAGGTGGCGGTAGTTGGCGAGGCCGATCCAGACGCCGCTCGTGTCGAGCGAGTTCCGCTGGAACGAGATGATCAGAGACCACACGATCGGGGCCGCGCCGAAGAGGCCGATGAGCACCACGGCCGGCGAGACGAAGAGCCAGCCGGCGACGTGATCCGAGGCGAAGAGGCGGTCCCAGAAACTGGCGCGGCCCAGACCGCCTCGCCCGCCTCTCTCGTTCTCGGCGCTCGTCACGCCTCGGCTGCGATCATGCCGGTCCAAGCGATCGTCACATGCCCGCGGCGATATCCGCGTTCGCCTGCTGCTCCGCCTGCTGCAGCGCCTGCTGCGGCGTCAGCTTGCCCAGCAGCACCGCCTGGACGGCCTGGCCGAGGTCGGCGGAGATCTTGGGATAGGCCGCGATGTTGGGCCGCGCCTTGGTCACGTTGTTCAGGTTGGCGACGAACACCGCATCGGCCGGGTACTTCTTGAGGAACACGTTCGTGTAGTCGGGAAGCTTCGTCTCGGATTCGCGGATCGGCAGGTCGCCGGTCGCGATCGCGAACTTCAGGTGCTCTTCGGGCGACAGGTACCAGCTCAGGAACTTCCAGGCGTCGTCGACGCGCTGCGAGCCGTTGGCGATGATCGCGTAGTTGTCGGGGCCGGCGATGGTGGCATGGCTCACGTCACCGGGCAGGATCTGCACGCCGTACTTCACGCCGGAGTTGATCGAGGAGATGTCCCAGGGCCCGGTCCAAAGCATGGCGATCTTGCCGCTGTTGAACACGTTGAGGTAGTTGTCGTTGCCACTGTCGAGGTAGATGGAGTGGTCCTGGTTGGCCATGTCGTAGAGCAGCGTCATGGCCTTGAGCCCGGCCGGCGAGTTGAAGGCGGCCTTGGTGTTGTCGGGAGTGAGCAGGTCACCGCCGGCCTGCCAGAGCAGCGCCAGGAACCGCCACACCGTATCCTCGCTGCCGTCGTTGATGTAGGCCCAGCCGAACTGCTTCGCCGACGTGTTCGTGAGCTTCTTGGCGGCAGCACGGAAGTCGTCCCAAGTCCACTGTGCCGTGGGGTACGGCACGCCGGCCTGGTCGAACAGCTTCTTGTTGTAGACCAGGGCGAGGTTGTCGACCAGCGCCGGCACACCTAGAACTTTACCGTTGGCCATCGTCGCCAGGCGCACGGCCGGGAAGAAGTCGTTCCAATCGAAGCCGGGCTCCTTGACCTTCGCGCTGAGGTCGACCACCTGCGGCAGCTTGGCCAGCAGCGCCATCGAGGAGCCGTATTGGTAGCTGATGTCGGGCGCCTTGCCCGCAGCGAGCGCCGTGCGGAGCTTGGTCAGCGCGTAGTCGTTGTTGCCGGCGAACACCGCCTGCACCTTGAAGCCGGGGTTGGTGGCGTTGAAGTCAGCGACCGACTGCTCGATGGCCGTACGCTCGATATCGGTGTAGCCCTGCCAGAAGCTGATCGTGCTCGATGACTTCGACGAGCCGCCGCAGCCGGCGACCGCCAGCGGCGCGACGAGGACGACGACGAAGGCGATCATCGCCCAGAACGAGATCCGCAGACGACTCATCTCAGTACCCCCATGGCTTCGAAAGGATGTGTCTGGCGAGCGGTCACGGCGTCAGCTGGCCCGGAGGCAGGACGACCGACCGCGTGAGGTTGCGAGGTTGGTCGGGATCGAGCCCGCGACGCTCGGCCTCGGCGGCGGCGAACCGCTGCGCGAGGACGAGGGCCGCCATCGGCTCGAGACCGGAAGTGTCGGCGAGCGTCGCGCCGGTCGCCACGATCTGCTCGCTGAGGCCGGGCGGCAGCGACCCGAAGGGCCAGACCGCCCGGCCTGGCTGTGCGATGCTCAGCGGCCCGTGCCGGTACTCCATCGCGGGATAGGCCTCGGTCCAGAACTGGGCCGCTTCGCGGCACTTCAGCGCCGCCTCTTGGGCGAGGCCGACCGTCCACCCGCTGCCGAGGAAGGTGATCTGGTCGACCGAGCCGGGCTCGAGCGGGAGTGAGGCGGCGAGGGCCGCCAAGGCGGCCCTCGTCGCCCCCTCCACGTCGTCGCCCAGCGACGCCCGCAGCANNCGGCGACCGCCGTCAGCAGCACCGAGGCCGAGCCCGCCGGCAGCGTCGCGAGCAGCGCGGCGACCTCTGAGGTAGTGCCTGACCGCGAGATCGCCACGACGAGCGGATACCGCCGGCCAGCCGGGAACTCCGAGGCCGCGAACGCATCCGTCCGGCCTTGACCGGAGGCCTCGCGGAGCGCGGCGTACGCCTGAGCGATGAAGAGCGAGGTGCCGCAGCCGACCACGGCCACCTCGACGCCGGCCGACGGGAGCGCCGGCTGGGTGTCGGGCTTGGCCGCG
>PMKX01000017.1:0-176 GCA_003158705.1 Actinomycetota bacterium | reverse complement strand
TCTTCCCCACTTCCAAGAGCGGCACGCCAAGGGCAGCGGACCGAGGCCGCGGCTGATGGTGGCGTTCGTCTCTGTCTCTTCATGTACGTTAGCCCAGCGAATCGAACAAGAACGGGCAGGTGCTGTGATACCATCCCGGCATGCGTCAGGAAGAACGCCTCAGTCTGATCCTCGAG
>PMKX01000214.1 GCA_003158705.1 Actinomycetota bacterium | reverse complement strand
GACGCCGTCGAGCGCGTGCTGGCGACGCTGGGTCTCGAGGAGCTCGTCATCGGCGTGGACTCGGTGAACGAACGCGCCCGCCGCTTCTACGAGCGTCGCGGCTTCACCATCGGCTACCACTTGATGCACAGTCGCCTGGGCGCGAGCGCCGGCGCCGCGGCCAGTCCCGCCGCGGCCGCCGACGAGAGCCCCGAGACCGCGGCCCACGGCGACGCATGACGACGCCGACTCACTACGTGAGCGTCATCGGCGCCAGCCAGTGCAGCGCCGAGACCGCCGCCCTGGGCGAGGAAGTCGGCGAGCTCCTCGCCCGGCGCGGCTGCGTGGTCGTGTGCGGCGGCATGGAGGGCGTCATGGCGGCGGTGGCGAAAGGCGTGCGCCAGGCCGACGGCACCTGCATCGGCATCCTGCCCACGCTCGACCGTCGCGGCGCCGCCCCCGACCTCACCTACTCGCTGTGCACCGGCCTGGGCCATGCCCGCAACCTGGCCGTGGTCGCCAGCGGCGATGTGGTCATCGCACTGGGCGGCGCCTGGGGCACGCTGAGCGAGATCGGCTTGGCGCGCAGTGTCGGCCGCCAGGTGATCACGCTACGCAGCTGGAGCCTCGAACCCGATGAGGGCGAGCTCGAGGGTCTGCAGCGGGCAAGCACGCCCGCCGAGGCCGTCGAGCTCGCGCTCGGCGCGCTGCCGCACTGACGTCGGCGAGCGGACCGCCTCACGGACGTACGTCGTCGCTGCCGGTCTTTGTCATGCTGCTTGAACTACGATTGTCACCCACTGAGCAGGCGGCATAAGTACACCCAGGTGCTTCGGTGGTTGCTATAGTGATGCGGCCGTCAAGAACGCATCGTCGTCACCGGGGGGCCATCGATGGTCAAAGCGGCGGGAGCGCCCGCCCTCGTCGAGTCCAAGCTTTCGCTGCCCAACGTGGCAGGCGCGCTTCTGCGCCCCGAGACCCTGGAGAGGCTCGCGCGCGTGCAGAATCAGCGGCTTCTTCTGGTCATCGCTCCCGCCGGCTACGGCAAGACCACGGCCGTGGCCGTTGCGAGCCGCGAGCTCGGCTGGAACACCGTCTGGTATCGGCTCGACGTGCTCGATCACGATCCAATCGTCCTTGCCGCCTCGCTCACAGAGGCTCTGCGTCGGCGCCTTCCGCAGTTCGGACAAGCGCTCTGCGAGCGTCTCGCCAACGCCGGGGAGACCGATCTCACCATCCATGAGGCGCTGGCCCTCTTCGTCGCCGCGCTCGAGACCGACATCGCTGACGAGATCCACGTCGTGCTCGACGACTACCACGAGGCAGCCGACTCCGCCGACCTGAACTGGGCCCTGGGCTACCTCGTCGAGAACCTGCCAGAGCGCGTGCACATGGTCTTGTCCACTCGCTACGAGCCCGCCTTCTCCACCGCCAAGCTGGCACTCGCCGGTCAGGTGGCAAGCATCGACCTGGAGGATCTGCGCTTCTCGGCTGCCCAGCTCAAGGAGGTGGTCGCCNNGGTCTCGACTCGATGCAGGAGGTTCTCACCGACCCGCGTTTGAAGCAAGACGCCTACTCGTACCTCGCCGAGCAGGTCTACCAACGGGAAGGCGACGAAGTCAGGCAGTTCCTCAGAGCCACGAGCTGTCTTGACTCGATGACGGTCGAGCTCGCCAACGGCGTCGTCGGAGTGCGCGACGCGCACCGTATTCTCAACCATCTGTGCGCTAACCACGCCTTCACCTTCGCAAGCGCCGACCGGTCGTCCTATCGGTATCACAACCTCTTCCGCGAGTTCTTGCGCCAGAAATCGGCTCAGGAGGACGGCCCACAGAAGTTCCGCGAGCAGCAGCTCCGTGCAGCGGAGGTGCTCGAAGCTGCCGAGGAATTCGAGATGGCGACCGAGCTGTACTTCTCGGCGAACCTGCCCGTGGCCGCGCTGGACGTGCTTGCGCGCGCCGGCGAGATCGGCATGGACGCGTGTCGCTCGGAATCCCTGCGCTCCTGGCTTGCCCGGCTGCCGCGCTTCTTGGCCTCAGGGAACCCTTGGGCGCGCCTCTTGGAGGGCCAGATCCTGCTTCGCGAAGGCAACTATGACGATGCGCTGGCCTGTCTACAAGCAGCTCAGAGGATGTTCGACGCCGCGGGAGACGAACGCGGCCTGTACCAGACCCTCTCGGCTTCCGAATGCACGCTGTTCTGGAAGGGCGACGTCGCGGCTGCCGAAGACCAGTGCCGCGCTGCACTTGCCCACGCCTCCACGGCAGAGGAGCGAGTCCACACGCTCGTTAGCCTCGGGGCAGCTCTCGCGTATGCGTGCAAGTGGAGGGAGGCCGAGGAAGCCCTCGAGCGGGCAGAGACCATCGCCGAACCCTCATTTGCGCACGAGCTCGCGAGGCTGAGCTCCCACCGCGTGAATTCCATGAGACTGCGCGGATGGTTCAGACGCGCCATGCGTGTTGGAGACTCCTCCGTCGAGCCCATGCTCCGCGATGCTCCGGTCAATACGCGAGCTCCTTTCCTCAACCTGTTGGCCATATTGGCAACGTACCTCGGCGAGTACACTGCGGCCGCTGAATACCTGAAGCAGTGTGCTGCTCTGCGGCAGACGTTTGGCTTTGACCCGATGC
The DNA here is from genome assembly GCA_003158705.1 of Actinomycetota bacterium. GTDB lineage: Bacteria > Actinomycetota > Thermoleophilia > UBA2241 > UBA2241 > FEN-672. The sequence goes on along the minus strand of PMKX01000214.1, from coordinate 1,507 downwards.
TCCACGATCAACAGAACACCGAGGCTTGCCTCATGATGGCCAGCGGCCATCTTGATGATGCATGCTCGCTGGCGTGCACCGGCTTCGACTCTACGTCCGAATCAATCGACGCTTCAGACCGCCGCTCCTGCTTGTGCCATCTGGGCACCGGCTGGCGAAGGCTAGGCAATCTCTCACAGGCCTTGAGCTTCTATGACAGGGCTGCTGCCGTTGCCGGAGTGGATGTGGAGCCAAGTTCAGCCTATGCGGTCTTGGTGAATCGCGAGTACGTTCTAGGTCTCACCGACCCTAGCCACGACCTCGCGGGGTTAGAGCAACTCAGACTGGTCACCGAGCTCATGCAGCTGCATTTCGTGTCACACAAGTGCGAGTTCTTCCGCGCCGTCCTCTTGCACACAAGGGGCCGCGTCGAGGAAGCGCTGGCCGAACTCGTCTTGGTCGTCCCCAGACAGTTGGAGTTAGGGCACATCGACTTCCTCAGCCAAGAGCTGAATGCATTTCCTCAACTCGCCGTTGACATGCTCGGTGCGGAGACTCGGCCAGACATTCGAGCTGGCGTGATTGATGCAATCGCAAGGCACTGGTCAAGCACGAGCCTCCTCAACAGGCTGCTTGGACTCGGGAGCGACATTGCACTGGAGGTTCTCGAGGCCGCATCTCGATTGCGGACAGATGAGCAGGTCGCCGGTCTTGTGCGGCGAGCGCAGCGCCACCGCTCACCGGCTGTCCGCCGCGCCGCAGCCCAACTGCGGAAGCAACGACTGGGCACGGACCCGAGCACGCCGACTCCCTTCCCAGAGCTCACTCGCCGCGAGAGCGAGGTTCTGGCACTCATCGCTCGAGGCCTGAAGAACCAGGAGATCGCCGAGAGGCTCGTTCTCGCACCAGTCACGGTCAAGACCCACGTCAACCGCGTCTTTGCCAAGCTTGGCGTCACCGACCGCGTGCAGGCCGTGCTCTACTACAACGAGAAAGCAACCAGTACTCCGGAAACGCCCGTCGCCGATCATCTCCATACAACCACCGTGGATCCGGAACGCATATAGATACAACCACGGGTTGATTCCCGCACCTCCCCCACTGGCTACCATCGCTGCATCACGGGCCAAACGGAAGTGGGAGAGGGGCATGGAAGCATCGACATCAGTGGTCTACGTTGAGGCAAACCGCATGAGCCAGCGCAAGCGCACAGTCATAGACATGCTGCGTGAGAGCCCCGGATTCGTCTCGGGAGAGGCGATCAGCCGCACTCTCGGCATCTCACGCAACGCGGTGCACAAGCATGTCAAGTCGCTGCGTGCCCGCGGCTACAGGATCCTCGGTGTGTCGCACCGGGGCTACATGCTCGAGGAAGAGCCCTGCAGGCTCATCATGGGGGTCATCGGTGAGCTCACCGAGGGGAGCATGTTCGGGCGCTCGTTCCGCTACTACGATGAGATCGACTCCACGAACACCGAGGCGAAGTCGCTGGCTATCGACGGTACGCCCGAGGGCACGGTCGTCATCG
>PMKX01000137.1:648-5058 GCA_003158705.1 Actinomycetota bacterium | reverse complement strand
GGCTCCGGGATCTCGGGGGTCGCCGGACTCCCGATCGCCGTGTGGGAGTTCTCGCTGGGCGCCTACCTCGTCATCAAGGGATTCAGGGCGGCCGGTCTGCGGCAGCTCGGCTTCGAGCCGGTCGAGTCCGTCGAGCCCGCCTCCGCGACCGCTCCCCAGAGCGAGCTGCGACCGGCGGCGTCATAGGCGTTGCGGGCCGAGTGCCACGCGGACGGGCGTCTTGTCCGCGGCGTGAGAGGCACGACCGCTAAGAAGTCGCCGAGGCCGAGGGCGTGTGGGAGACATCCAGCGCCCCCGGCCTCGGCCGCAAGTACCGTCGGCAGTCGCTGACTAATCGTGCCAGGTCGCCAGTCCGGCTCGGACGACTGACCGACTGACGTCTCGAACACACAGCGGCGGCGTTTGTCGGCGGGCGCGTCGCCCACGTTCGCCGCCACCCCAACGGCAGCGTACGCCCCACGAAGAGGAGACGGAATCGGGCAGCAAAACGGGGGCGGTGCCGCTTCGCGGCCGCACCGCCCCCGATCTCTTCATCGTCCACGTGCGGTGGCAGACTGTGCCTGTGTTCAGGCGACTCTGCACATCTGGTCTTCGGGGTGCTGCGCGCAGTAGGCAGCGTAGACGCGTTGGGCGGACTGCGGACGACCGTGCACAAGAGCCCACGTCGCGAAGACGACGAGCAACACGGCAGCGGCCGACCCGCCCGCTATCCAGGCGTTCCTCGAAGATGAACTGGACGAGGCGATCTGCTTGCCGGACGAGGCGGGCTGCGTGCCGGACGGCGCCGCGAAGTGGTTGCGGTCGAAGCCGCCCCTACCCAATGCCACACCCGAGGCCGTGCCCGCGGCGGGGGACAAGACGATGCCCTGATGCGCTCCGTGAGCCATCAGCGTCAGACCTGGCACCTGGGCACGCTTCGCCAGGGACGCGACGCTCGCCCTTGTCCCGCCCGAATGGACGTTCGCGGTCGCCACCGCCTGGACGCCTATCAGACTCACGGCCAACGCCATGAGCAGCATGCCCGCCAGACGTGCGAGCCGTCTCCGTGATGTGATCTTCATGTTCCCACCTCCAGACGCACGGGCCGTCACCACGGCAGCCCCGCCGTCCTTACCAGCCGGCGAGCAAGCTCGCCCGCGCTTTGACAATGGTGGCTTGTGCCCCCGTGAGGCCTCGGATAACCCTGTTGCCGTAGGGTTAACAGAACGGCGGAGGGGCCGGCGCTCTGCGAGCGCCGGCCCCTCCGGTGAAAGCTGTGACTCTGTTTGGCCCGGTTACTTGCTCTTGCCGATCTTGAACATCTTGGTGCCGCACTGCGGGCACATGCCCTGCGTGGCGGGCTTGCCGTTCTTCATGGTGACGGCCTTCTCGTCCTTCATGACCCTCTTGGCGCGACACTTGACACAGTAAGCCTCGGTTGCCATTCGGTTCTCCTTTCCGGGCCCGGGGACGGCCCCCAAGGCCCGCCCCCTGATGTCGGGCGCTAGTATAATCTGCGCACTGCGAGCGTGCAATGAACCTGAACAAGCAGGCGCCTCGCTTGATGATTCACCCTCGGCGTGCTAGAACCTTCCCAAAGGACATAGCGCCCGCTCCGGGCGCACCATACCAGGCCTGAAAGGATGACTATGAATAGTGAGCTCCAGGCCAGGGTCCGCAAGCAGATAGCGGACGAGAACGTCCAGCACATCCAGCTCTGGTTCACCGACATCTTGGGCAACCTCAAGATGGTCGAGATACCGGAGCTGCAGCTGGACAGTGTGCTCGAGAGCGGCGCAGCCTTTGACGGCTCGTCCATCACCGGGTACGCCGAGATAGAGGAGTCGGACATCGTCGCGATGCCCGACTGGGAGACCTTCAAGGTCCTCCCCTGGTCGCAGAACCACGAGCGCACCGGCTTCGTCTTCTGCGACGTGCTCGACCGCGACTACAAGCCCTTCGAGGGCGACCCGCGGCATGTGCTGCGGCGCCAACTCGAGCGCGCCGCCAAGCTCGGGCTCAACTTCTTCGTCGGGCCCGAGCTCGAGTACTTCTACTTCAAGAGCGCCACGGAGCCCGAGCTGGTAGATGAGGGCGGCTACTTCGACGTGCTGCCTGCCGACCTGGGCAACGACCTGCGCAAGCAGACCATGCGCACGCTCGACAAGCTGGGCATCCCCATGGAGGCCTCGCACCACGAGGTGGCGCCCTCGCAGCACGAGATCGACCNNTACGACGAGGCTCTGGTCATGGCCGACCGGGTCATGATCGCGCGCCTCATCGTCAAAGAGGTGGCGGCGCACAACGGCGTGCATGCCACCTTCATGCCCAAGCCTCTGCACGGGCAGAACGGCAGCGGCATGCACGTGCACCAGTCGCTGTTCAAAGGCGACGCCAACGCCTTCTTCTCAGAGACTGACCCCGACCACCTCAGCGACATGGCCAAGTGCTTCATCGCCGGCCAGCTCAGGCACATGCGCGAGATCTGCTCGCTGCTCAACCAGTGGGTGAACAGCTTCAAGCGTCTGGTGCCCGGCTACGAGGCGCCGGTGTATATCTCCTGGGCACACCGCAACCGCACGGCGCTCATCCGCGTGCCTCTGTACGTACAGGGCAAGGAGAGCACCGTGCGCGCCGAGCTGCGCAACCCGGACCCGGCGGCCAACCCGTACCTGGCCTTCGCCGTCATGCTGGCCGCCGGTCTCGAGGGCATAGAGCAGAACTACGAGCTGCCGCCCTCNNACCAAGGAGAGCGAGCTCGTCCACCGGACCCTGGGCGACCACGTGTTCGACCGCTTCGTCACCAACAAGACGAACGAGTGGTTCGAGTACCGCGAGCAGGTCACCTCGTACGAGATCAAGAAGTACTTCGCCACTTTGTAGAGGACGATGACGCCTGTGGAAAAGCCGGCGACTGTGGAGAAGCTGGCCGCGCACCTGGTCACATGGATCGGTGAGCGGGTCGCCGCCGGAGGGGGCGAGGGAGTCGTCTTCGGCCTCTCCGGCGGCGTCGACTCGGCCGTGGTGGCCGCCCTCAGCCAGCGCGCCTTCCCGCATCAGTGCCTGGGGCTCATCATGCCCTGCCACAGTGAGCCCCAGGACGAGGAGGACGCGCACCTGGTGGCGCATCACTTCGGTATTGCGACGGCTCGGGTCGACCTGGGCGACGTGTACGACGGCCTGGTCAACGAGCTCGGTCTCACCTGCACGGACACGCCCGCGAGCCGCCTCGCCTGCGCCAACATCAAGCCGCGGCTGCGTATGACCTCGCTGTATGCCTTCGCCAACCTGCACAACTACCGCGTGCTGGGCACCGGCAACCGCAGCGAGCTGGCGGTGGGCTACTTCACCAAGTACGGCGACGGCGGCTGCGACCTGCTGCCGCTGGGCAACCTCACCAAGACGCAGGTGCGCCAGCTGGCCCGCCACCTGGACGTGCCGCGGCCGATCATCGACAAGCCGCCCTCGGCCGGTTTGTGGGCCGGGCAGTCCGACGAGGGCGAGATGGGTCTCACCTATGACGAGCTCGACGGTTACCTGGACGGCCGCCAGACGGCCGCCGCGCCGGCCGTGGAGGCCATGAACGCCGCCAGCGCCCACAAGCGCGAGCTGCCGCCCATAGCGCCGCTGCCCGAAGACTAGGCGGCGGCTCCGGCGGCGGGCGGAGTCGGGTGGGGCGGCCGCGGAGCAGGCGAGAGTCGAGCGCGGCGGCCGTGAGGCGGGATGACCGCCCCGCAGCCGCCCCGCCACCGCCCCGCTTTGGTCATCCCCCACCGTTTTCGGTACACTAGGTCGCCACTTCCGGGGAGGTTCCGTGGTGTCCGTGGTAGTCCAAAAATACGGCGGTACGTCGGTCGCTGACGCGGCGCGCATCATGAACGTGGCGCGCCGCATCGTGGCCACCTACGACCAGGGCAACAGCGTGTGCGCCGTGGTCTCGGCGCGCGGCGACACCACCGACGAGCTGCTCACGCTGGCCTACGAGATCTCGCCGCACCCCCCGGAGCGCGAGATGGACATGCTGCTCTCGGCCGGCGAGCGCATCAGCTGCGCCCTGCTGGCTATGGCCATCGACCATCTAGGCAAGGGCGTGGTCAGCTTCACCGGCTCGCAGGCGGGCATCGTCACCGACACCGTGCACACCAAGGCGCGCATCTTGGACATCCGTGCGGCGCGCGTCGAAGAAGCTATGGCTCAGGGCAAGATCGTGCTCGTGGCCGGCTTCCAAGGCGTCTCCACGGCCAAAGACGTCACCACCCTCGGCCGCGGCGGCTCCGACACCACGGCCGTCGCCCTGGCACACGCGCTGGGCGCCAGCGTCTGTGAGATCTACACCGATGTGGACGGTGTCTACACGGCCAACCCCAGCCTCGTCAGCCAGGCGCGCAAGATCGACGCCATCAGCTACGACGAGATGCTCGAGCTGGCGGC
>PMKX01000137.1:0-614 GCA_003158705.1 Actinomycetota bacterium | reverse complement strand
TACACCGTCGACGAGGCCAAGGTGACCGTGCGCTCGGTGCCCGACCAGCCCGGCGTGGCGGCGCAGGTGTTCGGCGCCCTGGCCGACGCCCACGTGAACGTGGACATGATCATCCAGAACGTGAGCGAGCAGGGCCACACCGACATCTCATGCACGGTGCCCATCGACGATCTGGCGGCCGCCGACGACACTCTGAAGAAGCTCGTGCAGACGCTGGGCGCCAAGAGCTACGACGCCGACAACGACATGGCCAAGGTCAGCGTCGTCGGCGCCGGCATGCGCACCAACCCGGGCGTGGCGGCGCTCATGTTCCGCACNNAGAAGCGGTGCGCGCCCTGCACAGGGTGTTCGAGCTCGACAAGGAGCCGGTCAAGGTGGAGAAGGCCGACCGAGGAGTGCCTCGTGGCAGCTGAGCGCACGTTCGCCGTCGGCATCGCCGGCGCGACCGGCGTGGTCGGCACCACCGTGCGCGGCATCCTCGAGGAGCGCCGCTTTCCGGTGGGCGAGCTGCGCCTGCTGGCGAGCGCACGCTCGCGCGGCAAGCAGCTGACCTTCCAGGGCGGCGCTCACACCGTCGCCGTGCTCGGCCGTGACTCGTTCGCCGGTCTCGACCT
>PMKX01000108.1 GCA_003158705.1 Actinomycetota bacterium | reverse complement strand
CGGCGTCTACAACCGCAGCTACCTGGAGATGGCCCTCGAGAGAGCCAGCAAGGAGCTGCGCCGCAGCGGCGGCAAGGTGAGCATCATCTTCCTCGACGTCGACGACCTCAAAGGCACCAACGACCAACTCGGCCACCAGGCCGGCGACCGCCTGCTGCGCGAGCTCGCCGCCCTGCTGGGCACCTGCTGCCGCGACGCCGACATCGTCGCCCGCTACGGCGGCGACGAGTTCGTCGTGCTCATGCCCAGCACCGACGAGGAAGGCGCGCACCGCGTGAGCGACAAGATCCTCGCCGCGATGGAGCGGCGCAACACCGGCGCCGAGAACGGCGCCATGCGACTCTCGGCCAGTCTCGGCATGCACACCGCCACCGGCGAGGACGTCGATAACCTGTTGCACGAAGCCGACCAGCGCATGTATGCGATGAAGCGCGCCCGGGTGCGCGACTGACCTCGTTCAGCCTGCTACCATAGAGGCATGGCCACGACTGCCAAGATCATCGCCTGCGACGTGCTGCGTGACGAGGTCAAGCTGGTCGCCGGCGACCTCGAGGTCGAGTTCGTCGAGGCTCTTCTGCATGACCATCCCGAGCAGATGCGCACCGTGCTCAACGAGCGCATCGCCGCTACGCCCGGCGCCCGCACCATCCTGCTCGGCTGCGGGCGCTGCAGCAACGGCACCGTAGGGCTCTATGCCGGCCCTCACCGTTTGGTGGTGCCGGCCGTAGACGACTGCATCTCCATCCTGCTGGGTTCGCGCGAGCGCTACCTGCGCGAGTTCGCGCGCTGCCCCGGCACCTACTACTACACGAGGGGCTGGATCGACTATCTCGAGGACCCGTACAAGGAGTACCTCAAGATCATCCCCAAGTACGGCGAGGAGCGGGCCCGCAAGGTAGCCCGCCTGATCCTCGCCAACTACCAGCGTGTGGCGGTCATCGACACGGGCACCTACCCCGTCGAGGAGTACCGCGAGTACCTGCAGACGGTGGCCGAGTTTTACGAGCTGCCGCTGGAGTACCTGAGCGGCTCGCTGCGCCTGCTGGAGAAGCTCGTGCACGGCCCGCACGACGACGAGTTCCTGGTCGTCGAGCCAGGCGAGGAGCTGGCCGAGAGCCGCTTCTGGGCCTTGGCCGCTACCTGACGGCTGCAGCCTAGCTACTCGCGTCGTCGCCGGCGGCCGCGCCCGTCTTGCGGCGGCCGCCCGCCGGCTTGCCCTTCGCCGTCTTGGTCGCTTTCGTCGTCTTGGTCGTCTTGGCCGTCTTCGTCTTGGCCTGCGCCGCGGGCTTGGCCGGCGCCTGCTTCTTGGCCGGTCCTGGCTCGGCGGCCGGCGTCGCCGGCCGCGACTTGTCGCTCGGCAACTCCTGCGACACCTCGCCGCTCGGCGGCTCTGGTGGCGCCGCGTCGCTCGCGGCGGCCGCAGGCGCCGCGGCACCTTGGATGATCACCCGCGCGTAGTTCATCTGCATGCCGTCGAGAGTCGACCGGAAGGCGGCCACCTGCGCCTCGCCAAGCTCACGCCCCACGGTCTCGACTAGACTGCGCAGCACCTCGATCGCCAGATGGGCGTCATCGAGGTCCTGCAGGTCGCGCGTCTCGGCAGTCAGCCCAAGCTTCTGGTAGCCGATCGTGACCAGCGTGACCATGATGTCGCTGGCGACGTCGGCCACGCGCAGTCTCTTGAGCTGCTCCCGGGCGAGTGCTGCCCGCTGCTCGTCGCTGAGCGGCGAGTCGCCGCTGCCTGCGCCTGGTCCGGGCTCGCCGTCCCTGTCATCGGTGTTCATCTCTTGGCCTCCTCTCCTGTTGCCGAGTCCCGCCCGGAGGACGGCCGCACGCGCGCGACCGTCCCGGCGAACACCTGCTCCAGAGTCTCACCCTCCAGGTGAGCCTTCACCTGGCGCTGCGCCCCATTGCCCTCGCTCAGGATGCGCTCGACGTCATCGATGAACGGGTGCAGACCCAGCCGATCAGCTTCGGGCAGCACCAGCTCCAGTAGCTCGCGAACGGCGTCCGCGGCCTCCACCTCCCGTCGGCGCTCGAAGTCGACCAGCTTGCCGTCGAGGCCGTAGCGGATGGCACGCCAGAGGTTTTCCTCGATGTACCGGCCAGGCAGAACGAGAAGGGGCCGCCCTTCGTCGTAGCGATGCGCGAGAGCGACTACCAGCCCAAAGGCGAGGGCGTTGATCGCCAGCGCCTGCCAAGCCTCGGTCTGCACATCGCAGATGCGCAGCTCCACCGTGCCGAACCGGTGGTGCGGGCGCACAGACCACCAGATCTGCGTGAAGTCATGGACGCAGTGGGTGTCGAGCATGAGCTCGTAGTAGCGTCGGTGTTCGTCCCAGGTGCCGAAAATGTCCGGGATGCCGCAGCGCGGGAACATGCGCACGAACGTCTGCGTGCGCGCAGAGTGCAGCTGCGTCCACACTCCCTCGATGAAGGGGGAGTTGGCCGAGAGGGCAAGGAAGTGAGGCAGGTAGCCGCGCACAGCGTCGCAAAGCGCGATCGCCCGGTCCTTGCCGTGCACGCCCACGTGCACGTGCGCACTCCACGTGTTGTTGCGCCAGGCCACGTACTTGAGCCGGTCTTCCACCAGCCGGTAGTGCGGCGTGTCGATGATGCGCTGGTCCTTCCAGCTCGAGAAGGGATGCGTGCCGGTCGCCCCCAGCGCCACACCATGCTTCTCGGCAAGGTCGCTGAGCGCGAGGCGGCGTAGAAGGAGCTTGTCGGCGGCGGCGGCGAACCCGTCGCAGCGACCCGTGATGACCTCGATCTCGGACGAGATGAGTTCCCCGGCCACGTGCTCGGCCAGCTCCCCTTGAGCGGCGTCGCGCAGCTCCTCGAAGCGATCGACGAGAGCCAGCGACGTGGGGTCGAGGAGCTGGAACTCCTCCTCCAGCCCGATGCTGAAATCGACGGCGGCGTCGAAGCGCTCTTCGACCTCGGCGAAATAGGCGGCGTGGGCGTCACTCATCGCGCAGAGTATACAGGGAGGGAGCGGGCGGGGCGCCTCGTTGCACACGGCCCGCACCTCGGCAACCTGAGACAGACAGAGGGGGCGGGCCCAGTGGCCCGCCCCCTCAAGAAGCTTCGTCTGTGTCTGGCGTTGTACTCAGCCGACGCCGAGCAGCTGCTTGGCTGTGACCACGGCCTCGATAGCGTCCTCCGAGTAGCCGTCGGCGCCGATCTCGTCNNGCCTTGAGCGCCTCGATCGTCTTCTGCTGGTTGGGCATGGTCGTCGTGAGCAGCGCCGACAGGAGCAGCAGGTCAGGCTTCTGCTCCTTGACCTTCTCGACGAAAGTGTCGACGGCCACGTCGCAGCCGATGTCGGTGACCGTGAAGCCGGCCGCCGAGAGCATGGAGCACACGATCGTCTTGCCGATCTCGTGGATGTCGCCGGCCACCGTGCCGGCCACCGCCTTGCCCATCGTCTTGCGGCCTTCCTTCATCTTGTCGAGCTCGGGCTGCAGAACGGCAACGGCGGCCTTCATGGCCTCGGCGCCCTGCACCAGCTCCGGCAGGAAGAACTCGCCCTTGCCGAACAGATCGCCGACCTCCTCGATGCCCTTGACGAAGCCCTTGTCGAGGATGTCG
>PMKX01000068.1 GCA_003158705.1 Actinomycetota bacterium | reverse complement strand
GCTTGCCGACCTCCTGCGGGCGCACGACATCCGCAGCGTGCCGGTGGTCGATCAGGGACGCCTGGTGGGTGTGGTCACCGAGGGCGATATCGTGGCCCAAGACGCCGATCTGCACTTCCCGCACTACATCCAGTTCCTCGACAGCCTCATCTACCTGGAGAGCACCAAGAAGTTCGAGGAGCGCTTGCGCAAGGTCACCGGCGCCAGCGTGCGCGAGATCATGACCGCCGAGGCGATCACGACCGCGCCGGACGACACGGTGTCGCACGCGGCCACGCTGATGAGCGAGAACCGCATCAACCTGCTGCCCGTNNGTGGAGGAGAGCAAGCTTGTCGGCATCGTGACCCGCCACGAGATCGTAGCCAGCATGGGGCTCTAGATGCTGGCCGGTCGCGAGCGCGCTCTGGCGACCGTCGACCTGGGCGCGATCCGCCACAACGTCGCCCACCTTGTGTCGCTGCTGCCTGGCGGCCGCNNAAGGCCAACGGCTATGGCCACGGCGCTGTGCCGGCCGCCACCGCGGCCCTTGCCGGCGGCGCGCACTGGCTGGGGGTCGCGACCGCGACCGAGGCCGAGGAACTGCGCGCGGCCGGTCTGCAGGCGCCCATCCTGGTCTTTGGGCCGCTGACCGGCGCCGAGCTGGCGCGCGTCGTGGCTGCCGGCGCCGACGTGGCGGCGTGGTCGGCGCCCTTTGTTGCAGAGGCGCGCAAGCTCGCGGCGCGCACCCACGTCAAGCACGACTCCGGCATGGGCCGCCTGGGCGTGGACGCGGCCACGGCGACGGCTCTGGCGGCGGCCCTGGGGCCGGCCGTGCGTCCCGTCGGCCTCATGACCCATTTCGCCACCGCCGACGAGGACGAGCCGGCTTTCTTCAACGAGCAGCTCCGGCGCTTCCTCGCCCTGGTCGCAGATTTGAAGAAGACGTATCCGGAGCTGCTCGCTCACTGCGCCAACAGCGCCGCCACCCTGCGCGAGCCGCGGGCGCACTGCGACATGGTGCGCTGTGGCATCGCCATCTACGGGCTCTCGCCGTTCCACCGTGATCCGTCGCCGGATGGGCTCAGGCCGGCTCTGCGGCTCACCTCCTACGTGGCGGCCGTGCGCGTAGTGCAGGCCGGCGACTCGGTCGGCTACGGCCGGCGCTTCGTGGCCGAGCGCGAGAGTCGCATCGCCATCGTGCCCATAGGCTACGGCGACGGCGTCGCGCGGGCGCTCACGAACCGGGGCGAGGTGTTGGTCGCCGGCCGTCGCTGTCCCATCGTGGGCACCATCAGCATGGACCAGCTCACCGTGCTGCTGCCCGCAGGCGTGGGGGTGCCGGGCGACGAGGTCGTGTTCATCGGCGAGTCGGGCGGCGAGCGCATCCTCGCCGAGGACGTCGCCGCACTGCTCCAGACGATCAACTACGAGATCGTCTGCGACATGGGGCTGCGGGTCGTGCGCCGCTACGTCGGCGCCGAACCCGCGGCCTAGGTGCCGCCGGTGACCACAGCCCAGGGTATAGCGGACCTCGTGTGCCGCTCATTGGAGCGCGACGAGCAGGCCTGGCTGGTGGGCGGCGCCGTGCGCGATGCTCAGATGGGCCGATCTGGCGACGATCTCGACTTCGTCGTGCGCGGCGACGCCGCCCGTCTGGCGCGTGCAGTGGCCGACCGCGTGGGCGGCGCGGTGTTTCTCTACTCCGAGCGCTTCTCCACGCATCGGGTGGTGCACGCTGCCGGTCATGCCGACTTTGCGCCGCTGCGCGGCGACAGCCTCACTGCGGACCTCACGGGCCGCGACTTCACCGTCAACGCCCTGGCGCAGGCTGTAGACAGCGGTGACGTGGTCGACCCGCTGGGCGGGCGCGCCGATCTGCAGGCGCGCCGCCTGCGCCTCTGCGCGCCCGACGCGCTGGCCGCTGACCCCGTGCGCATTCTGCGCCTGGTGCGTCTCCAGCACGCTTTCGCGCTCGAGCCGGAGGCCAAGGCAGTCGCGGCGGCGCGCGCCGCTGCCGAACGGCTGACCTCCGTGAGCGGCGAACGCCTCGAGCGCGAGTTCTCCGCCCTTCTGGGCGTGCCGGCTCCCGCGTTGGCAGTGCGTGACCTCGACGGTCTCGGGGCTCTCGCCTACGTGGTGCCGGAGCTCGCCCTGCTCAAAGGTGTGGAACAGAACGCCTACCACCACCTCGACGTGTTCGAGCACACGCTGGAGGCGCTTGAGCATCTGCCCGGCATCGTGCGGCAGTTGGGCGGCGAGCGCCACCTGACGCACCCACAGGAGCTGGGGCTCGCCGCCGCCGGGGCATTGGTGCCGCTCGCCTACGCCGTGCTGCTGCATGACCTGGGCAAGCCGGCCATCAAGCAAGTCGACGAGCAGGGGCGGATCCTCTTCTGGCACCACGATGAGGTGGGCGCTGCGATGGTGGCAGATGTCGCGCGGCGCCTCAAGATGAGCCGGCGCATGGCGGCCTTCCTGGCCCTGCTGGTGCGCCAGCATCTGCGTCTCGGCTTTCTGGTGCGCGAGGCCCCGCTGACGCCGCGCGCATTGGCGCGCTACCGGCACGACGTGGAACCGTACGTGTTCGAGTCCGTGGCGCTCTCGCTGGCCGACCGCATGGCCACGAGGGGGCCCAGCACGCCGGCCGTAGCCATCGCGCGCCATTTCCGCTTGGCGCGCGAGACATGGACCGAGGTCGCTAAGCAGCCGGTGGTCCTGCCGCTGGACGGCGAGCAGGTGATGGCTCTCCTTCAGCTGGAGCCCGGACCGCAGATCGGTGCGGCGCTCGACGTCTTGCGTGAGGAGGTCGAGGCGGGCGACGTGACCGATGCCCCGGAGGCGCGCGCCTCCCTGCTGCGCTGGGCGCGCGAGCACCCTGCCGGCGCAGCCTCGGTGGGCGACGGTTCGTGAACGCCGGCCGTGGGAACCGTCGCCCCGTCACCTGACCCAGGAGAGAGATGCCCGAGCTGCCCGAAGTCGAGATCGTGCGCCGTCGCCTGTGGCCCTGTTTGGGCGGCCTTGTCCTCAGTTCGCTGGAAGTGCTCGACCCGACGGTGAGCCGCCAACCCCAGGGCGAGCTGGCGGCGCTGCTGGTGGGCGGCCGCGTGACGGGTCTGCGGCGACGTGGCAAGTACCTGATCGTGGAATTCGGCGACGCGCTTCTGGTCGTGCACCTGCGCATGACCGGGCAGCTGCTCTTCGCCGCCGAAGAGAGTGAACGTCGCCCGCGGCTGCGCCTGGAGTTCGCGCCGGCGACGTCGCTCTACTTCTACGACGTGCGCCGTTTCGGGCGCGTATGGGCGCTGCGGCCGCAGGAGGAAGAAGCGTTCTTGGCCGGCCTAGGCGTGGAACCGCTCGACGAGGCCTTCACGCCGCAGATGCTGCGCACGCTCATGGCCGGGCGCCGGGCGCCGCTCAAGGCGTTCCTGCTCGATCAGCGGCGTGTTGCCGGCGTAGGCAACATCTACGCCGACGAAGCGCTCTTCAGAGCCGGCCTGCACCCGCTGCGCCCGGCCGGCGATGTGGGGCCGCGTGAGGCGCAGCGGCTGCACGCGGCCATCGTCACCACGCTGCAACTGGGCATCGAGCACGAGGGTTCGTCGGTGGAGAGCTTCGTCGACCCCGCCGGCGAGCGTGGCCACTTCCAGGAGATCCTCAGCGTCTACCAGCGCACCGGCGAACCCTGTCGCGTGTGCGGTACCACCGTCGCACGTGTGCTGGTGAGCGGCCGCGGCACCCATTACTGCCCGCATTGTCAGCCACGCCGCTTCGCGCGCCGGCGGAAGACGCCGCGCGAAGCCGTGAGCGACGGTGAGCCCGACGCGGCGCGGACAATGCTCGGCAGAGCAGACGGGCCGCCGTCCTGCCTGTACGTTGTCGCTGCCTGGGTGCCGCAGCGGGAGCCGATCGCCGTCGGCAGCCTCGGACCGGTCGAGTTCGCACGCGGCTGGTACGCCTATGTGGGCAGTGCGCGACGGGGCCGCCGCGCCCGCGTCGCGCGCCACATGCGTGCGACCAAGCCGTTGCGCTGGCATGCCGACTACTTGTTCGCCCGCCGCCCGGCGACACGCTCGGGGCTCTACGACGGGCCTCTGGACGAGTGTGAGCTTGTCGATCGGCTCCTGCAGACTGCCGGCGCCGCGCGGGGACCAGCTGGTTTCGGCGCTGGCGATTGCCGCTGCGGCGGCCACCTTGTGGGACCGCTGTCGGCGGCGCAGCTGAAGAAGATGTTGGCGAGCCTTCCGGTGCTAGCGGCCGAACCAGCGCCGTAGAGTGCGGTGCAGCTCGCCGCGGGGCTGGCCAGCGGGATCGGCCGCCTCCTCGACGTGGGACTTCCACGATCCGTCCTCGTTGACCATCTCGCTGGGCTCCCTATCCACCGCTCCGCCCAGCGCCGATGCGGTCAGCACTGGGTTGCCGGCCACCCCCACACCGAGAGTCGCGTGGCTCTCTTGCCAGACGCGCCCGGATTCGCGGGCCGTTTCGGCGGACCCGGTCGGGTCCTTCTCCTCGTTGCTCACCGCTCACCTCCTTGGCGCGCCGCCGCCGGAGCTACTGCGTCAGCGGCCGAACCAGCGACGTAGGCCGCGGCGCAGCCCGCCGCGGGGCTGGCTAGCGGGATCGCTCTTCTCTTCGACGGCGTGCGACTTCCACGAGCCGTCCTCGTTGACCATCTCGTTGGGGCTGTCGTCTGCGGCGCTGCCCATCACCGACGCGGGTAAGCCCGGGGCGGCCCCCCAGCCCAGGCGTCCGCCTTTCACGACGCCCGAGGGGTCGAGGGTCTCATCTGGCGGCCCAGACAGGTCTTTCTCCTCGTTGCTCACCTTTCGCCTCCTTCGTATGGCGTTGGCTGAGCATATACCCGGGGCCGGCTAGCGCTTCTCCCACTTCTGCAGGTAGGCGACTTCGGAGAGCGTCTTGCCGCCGTCGATCTCGCCGCGCAAGCGGTTCTCCTTCTCAAGCACGTCCATGGCGCGGTTGGCGAGTTCCACGGCCTGCGCCTTGGGGAGCACCATGACGCCGTCGTCGTCGCCCACGACCCAGTCGCCGGGATGGACCTCCTGACCGGCGATGGTCACGGGCACGTTGATCTCGCCGAAGCCCTTGGGCTCACCCGCGTTGGCGCTCACGAGGCTGGAGAAGGCCGGGAACTTGAGGTTGGCGATCTCGGGCGTGTCGCGGATGGCGCCCCAGACGACGAGGCCGGCCAGTCCCTTGACCTGGGCGCTGTGGGTGGCCAGCTCGCCCCAGATGGCCGGGTAGCTGTTGAAGGCGTCGATGACGAGCACGTCGCCCGGTTTGCAGACGTCGATTGCTTCTACCGGCTTGGCCCAGTCGCCGGGGCTGGTGCGCACCGTGACGGCGGGGCCGCACATGTGGGCGCCGGGCAGCAGCGGCTTGATGCCGTGCAGGCTGGGCTGGCG
>PMKX01000091.1 GCA_003158705.1 Actinomycetota bacterium | reverse complement strand
GCCGTCAAGCACCCCAGGGCGGAGATCGGCGCCGGCGATGTGGTTCCCCGGCGGCGAAAAAGCGGATATCGTTACGCCTCTACCGGTCGCCGCTCGCGCGTCGCGACGCCAACCGATGAGCGGAGAGGGTGCGTCATGACTGACACGTTGATCGAAACACTGGCAAGAGTCCCTCAGGTCAACAGCGAGTACCGTCCCTACGCCTTCTCGCCCGACGGCACGCANNCCCGCAGTTCTCACCGGACGGTCGTCACTTGTACTTCGCCCGCGACGACCGCGGCTCGGAGTGCTTCGACTTCTACCGCTATGACCTCGACAGCGGCGCGCTCGAGAATCTGCTGCCGGACACGCCTGAGTTCGCGCCCGGCCCCGACTTCGACCTCTCACCCGACGGCACACGTCTCGCCTTGAGTGCCAATCACGGCAACAGCTACAAGGCGGCCGTCATGCCGGCGCGCGCCGAGCCCGGTGCCCAACATGTGACCTATATCAGCGAGCACTACTACAACGACCGCTCGCCGGTCTGGTCGCCGGACAGCCGCCGGCTCGCCTTCACCGCCGACACCCATGGCCAGGACTACGCTACCTTCGTGATCGAAGTCGAGAGCGGTGCACAGACCATCGTCGGCGGCGACGAGACATTCTTGGCCGGCAACCCCGCGTGGTCGCCGGATGGCCGCACGCTGGCCTTCGCCGGCGGCCCGTTCGACAACCCGGCCATCGGCCTCTACGACGTCGCCGGCGGCGCCATCAGTTGGGTCTGGCAGTGCGAGTTCGACTGTCACCATCCGGTGTGGTCGCCGGACGGACGCGCCCTTGCCTTCCTCTCTGACGAGGACGCCGAGACGTCGCTCTGGTGGCTCGACCTGGCCTCTCATGACTTGCGCTGCCTGGACGTCGGGCGCGGCAACCACTATGCGCCCGGGTTCACCCCCGACGGCGCGGCCGTGATGGTCGTCTTCAGCGGCCCCGGCCAGCCGTGCGACCTGTTCCGCATCGCGGTCGCCGACGGCAAGGCCACGCAGCTCACCAAGTCGCTGCCGAGCGACCTCGATGAGGTGGCGTTCTACGGCGGCCGGCACGTGTACTTCACGAGCCTGGACCATCTGGCTCCCGTGCCTGGCCTCCTCGTGCGGCCCGAAAAGCCCAACGGGGCCGCCGTCGTCATCGTCCACGGCGGCCCCACCTGGCACCACTCGAACGAGTGGGACCCGCTGCGCCAGGCCTTCCTGCACGCCGGCCTCACGGTGCTGCACCCGAACTATCGTGGCTCGGACGGCTATGGCCGGCGCTGGCAGCTGGCCAACCGATTCCTGATGGGCGTCGGCGAGGTGCAGGACTGCGCCGCCACGCACGCCTTCCTGGTGGCAGAGGGCTGTGACCCCAAGCGCATCGCGGTCACCGGCCGCAGCTGGGGCGGCTTCATGACCATGGCTTTGCTCACGCAGTTCCCCGACCTGTTCGCCTGCGGCGTGGCCGGTGTGCCCTTCTTCGACTTCATCGACTCGCAGACTGACCAGGACGTGCGCGAAGACCTGCGCTGGTGGGATCACGAGAACAGCGGCGACCTGGTCAAAGACCACGCCCGGCTCACGTACTACTCGCCCATCAACCACCTGGACGATCTGACGGCGCCCGTGATGCTGCTGGGCGCCGAGCTCGATCCGCGCTGCCCGCCGCGACAGATCGCCGAAGTGGCCGAGAAGTTGCGCGCCATGGGCAAGGTCTGTGAGACCAAAGTGTACGAGGCCGAGGGCCACGAGATCAGCGGCCTCGAGCACCGCCTCGACTACGACCGGCGCACGGTCGACTTCATCCTCAAGCACGTCGGCGGCGAGTGACGGCGCGGCGGCGAGTGGTGCGAGAGTGACGGGAGGGCGCCGCAGGCGCCCGCCCATTCGCGTGGACTCGCGGCCATCAATCCGGTAGCCTGAGCAGGTGAGCGAGAGCATGGACGTGCGCGTATATGTGACTCCCAAGAAGGGCATCCTCGACCCCCAAGGTGTGGCCGTGGAACGCGCCCTGCCGGCACTCGGCTTCGAGGGCGTCAGCGAAGTGCGTGTGGGCAAGTTCATCGAGCTGCGGCTAGCCTCGCCGCCGGGCACCACGGCGGAGCAGGCGCACCGCAACGTCGACGAGATGTGCCGCAAGTTGCTGGCCAACCCCATCATCGAGGACTTCACGTTCGAGATCGATGCCGGCGAGTAGTCGTCCCTCCGTCGCACTCGAGGAGCACCGGCCGGTGCGCTTCGGGATCGTGGTCTTCCCCGGCTCCAACACCGACGCCGACTGCTGGCAGGCCGTCGCCACCTTCCCCGGCGCCGAGCCGCAGTTCCTCTGGCATAAGCACGACACGGTCGGCGACGTCGACGCCATCATCCTGCCCGGCGGCTTCAGCTACGGCGACTACCTGCGCTGCGGCGCCATCGCCCGTTTCAGCCCCATCATGGGCGCCGTGGCCGACTTCGCCGCCGACGGCGGGCTGGTGCTGGGCATCTGCAACGGCTTCCAGACGCTGCTCGAAGCCGGCCTGCTGCCCGGCGCCATGTTGCGCAACATCGGCCTCAAGTTCGTCTGCCGCTACGTGAACCTGCGGGTGGAGAATGCCGACACGCCCTTCACGCGCAGCTGCCACGAGGGCGACCTGCTGCGCATCGTCGTCAAGCACAACGAGGGCAACTACACCGCCGACCCGGAGACGCTGGCGGCGCTGCAGGCCAACGGCCAGGTCCTGCTGCGCTACGTGGACGCCGCCGGCCGGCGCACGCCGACCGCCAATCCCAACGGCGCCCTGGACGACATCGCCGGCGTCTGCAACGCCACACACAACGTCTTCGGTCTGATGCCGCACCCCGAGAACTCCGTCGAAGCCGCCCTGGCCGGCGGCGCCGACGGGCGGCGCATCTTCCAGTCGATGATCAACACGCTCTTGCTCAGCCGGGCACAGGCATGAGCAAGCGCGCCACACTCGAGGCTGCCGTCGAGCTCGGTCTCACGGCGCAGGAATACGACGCCATCCGCGAGATCCAAGGTGGCGACCCCACCTACGTCGAGCTGGCCATCTACTCGCTCATGTGGAGTGAGCACTGCAGTTACAAGCACTCGCGCCCCGTGCTCTCGCGCTTCCCTACCAGCGGCCCGCGCATCCTGCAGGGCCCGGGCGAGAACGCCGGCGTCATCGACGTCGGCGACGGCTGGGCCGTGGCCATGAAGGTCGAGAGCCACAACCATCCGTCGGCCGTGGAGCCCTTCCAGGGCGCCGCCACCGGCGTGGGCGGCATCGTGCGCGGCTTATTCACGATGGGCGCAAGGCCGATTTGC
>PMKX01000016.1 GCA_003158705.1 Actinomycetota bacterium | reverse complement strand
CGCCGGCGCTGCCTACATCTACACAGGCACCGGGGCGAACTGGTCACAGCAGGCCGAGCTGAGCGATCCCGACGCGGCGGAGAGCGACGCCTTCGGCTCTTCGGTGGCGCTCGCCGGCGACAAGGCCGTGGTCGGCGCCCGCTGGAAGACCGTCGGCGGCTACCCTGGCGCCGGCGCTGCCTACATCTACACGCGCACAGGGGCGACCTGGCCACAACAGGCTGAGCTCAGCGACCCCGACGCGGCCACGAACGACCGCTTCGGCTGGTCGGTCGCCCTCTCCGGCGATACGGCCCTGGTCGGCGCGGCCTACAAGACCGTCGGCGACCAGAGTGGTGCCGGCGCCGCCTACGTGGACGTGCTGCGGGCGGCTCCCTCTCTCAGCCTGAAGGCGGCGCCCCATCGCCTGCAGGTCGGCAAGCAGCTCGCTCTCAGCGGCCGGGTCAAGCACCTGCTCGCCTCCGTCAAGAAGGTGCGGATCTGCCGCCAGGTGGGGAGGCACCTCGACACGCTCGCGACGCTGAAGCTCACAAGGTCCGGCGCTTTCAGGTGGGCCATGAAGCCGCACAAGCGCGGCAAGTGGGTCTTCGTCGCCGTCTATGAGGATGCCGGGGCGCACAGCCTCCTGGCTTGGTTCAGCAAGCCCGTGACTGTGACCGTGCACAAGTGAGCTAGGCCTGGGCGGCCGACTGGCGGCAACACACGCCTGCGGCCGTCATGGGCTAACATAGGCATCTGAGCCACACGGCAACGGAGGGGGTATCGTGAGCGTTCCCAGTCGTCCTCAGAGGCTACGCACAGAGTCGAGACGGCGTGGTCGCGCGCCAGGCTATCTCCGAATGAGGCGCCATCTTGGGGCTGGGGCGCCGGTCATGGTCACCTTGGCGGCCGTTCTCGTGCTCTGCGCAGTCGGCAGCGCCGCCGCACTCGCCAACTCGCCGGCCGGCCAGCGGCCGGCCCACGTGCGCGCCGCCGTGCCCATAGCTGCCGCAAAGGTGGCCGCCGGCAACGTCGACTCGTATGTGATCAGGAGCGACGGCACGCTGTGGTCGTGGGGTGGCAACCGTTACGGGGAGCTCGGTCACGACGGCACAACTCCGTGTCAGGTGCCCGTGCAGGTGGGCAGCGACAGCGACTGGGCAGCCGTTGCCAGCGGGCTCTCGGGGTACGGCAGGCTGGCTCTGAAGCAGAATGGCTCGCTATGGCAGTGGGGCGCCAACGAGCCGTACTACTTGGGACTCGGCGGTGCGCCGTTGCTGACGCCGACGCAGGTCGGGACCGACAGCGACTGGGCGGCCATCGCGCAGGGCGCCGACGACAGCATGGCGATCAAGCAGGACGGCACGCTGTGGGCGTGGGGCCCTAACTACGATGGCGAGCTTGGCCTGGGTGACACGAACCCGCGCACCACGCCGACGCAGGTGGGCAGCGATAGCGACTGGGCTGCCGTGGCCTGCGGCTTCTACTTCACGGTGGCGATCAAGCAAGATGGATCGCTCTGGGCTTGGGGCCGCAACGACGATGGTGAGCTCGGGCTGGGCAACACCGTCCAGAAGGATGTGCCTAACGAAGTCGATGGCACGCAGGTATGGTCGACCATCGCCTGCGGCTCGAGTCACACGCTTGCCGTCACGGCGAGCGGGGCGCTGTGGGCTTGGGGCTACAACGCCCAGGGCCAGCTCGGCCTGAACGACCAGGTCGACCGCCATGCGCCCGCACAAGTCGGCAGCGGCAACGACTGGCTGACAGTGGCCGCCGGCGACCAGCACAGCGCGGCCACCAAGACCGACCACTCGCTCTGGGCTTGGGGCTACAACGGCTACGGCGAGCTCGGCATCGTCGGCGACTTGCCGAGCGATGTCAACGCCTTCGTCCACCCCGCTCCCGTGCAGATCGGCAGCGAGACCGACTGGGCCGCCGTCGCCTGCGGCAGCGGCTTCACCCTTGGCGTTCGCCAGGACGACTCCTTCGTGGCTTGGGGCGACAACACGTACGGGCAGATAGGCGTCGGGTATCCACTCGCTCGCTGTGTGCCCACACAGGTCGGCTCGGTCGGCGGCTGGACGGGCGTCTCGGTCAACCAGAACTACGGACTGGGCATCAGGGACGACGGCTCGCTCTGGGGCTGGGGCACGGGGCCCTTGGCACAGACGCAGTCGGGTCCGTTTGAGGCGCCAGTGCCGGTGGGCAGCGCGACGGACTGGAGCAGTGTCGCGGCGGGCAACGGGTATGCCGCGGCGCTCAAGACAGACGGCTCGCTCTGGACGTGGGGTAGCAACGACGACGGCGAGCTGGGTCTCGGCGACGCGGATCCTCGCGACACGCCGACGCAGGTCGGCGGCGACACCGACTGGACGGTCGTCTCGTGTGGCGGCGGCCTTCTCGACGCCGGCAATCACACGCTGGCGCTCAAGTCGGACGGCTCGCTATGGGCCTGGGGCAACAACGAGTACGGCGAGCTGGGCATGGGCAACGCGAGCCTAGGCACCGATCAAGCCGTACCTGCACAGGTCGCCCCCGGCACCCAGTGGCAGGCCGTCTTCGCCGGCGATCACTGCAGCTATGCCATCAAGGACGACGGCAGCCTCTGGGCGTGGGGCCACAACGCCGATGGCCAACTTGGCTTGAGCGACAAGGTCGACCGTGCTGTCCCGACGCAGGTCGGCAGCGCCACCGACTGGAAGCAGCTCGCTTGCGGGGCCGACGCCGACCTGGGCTATGCGCTGGCCGTCAAGAGCGAGGGCACCCTATGGTCGTGGGGCAACGACGAGACGTGGGCGCTCGGCCTCCCCAACGGGCAGGTCTCTGACCATCTAGTGCCCACGCAGGTCGGCAGCGCGAGTGACTGGGACGCCGTCGCCGTGGGCGGCAGCATCGCGGCCGGCCACGGCTTGGCGGTCAAGTACGACGGCACCCTGTGGTCATGGGGCATGAACCTGGGTGGTCAGCTTGGTCAGGGCTTCTACCGCTCGACCTTCGAGCCCATGCAGGTCGGCAGCCAGACCAACTGGGGAGCCCTTTCGGCCAGCGACAACAGCTTCGCTCTCCGGAAGGACGGCACGCTCTGGTCGTGGGGCTATGACCAGAACGGCCAGCTTGCCCAGGGCGATCCTCTCTGGCACCCGGAACCGGTCGCTCTCGTCCTCACCACCGTCCCCGACGGCACGGCGCCGACGGTCTCGGCATCGCCGACTCCGGCGCGCGCCGTGCGTGCGGCGGCGCCGGGCTGGTACCGCACGCCGGTCAAGATCAAGTTCTCGGCCAGCGACGGCGGCTGGGGCGTCTCGCGCACGCAGTACACGCTCAACGGCGGCATCAGCTGGTGGACGGCGAGCTCGCTCACCGTCAAGGCCAACGGCACGACCACGGTCACCTACGACGCGGTCGACCGGGCGGGCAACGTGGCCGCCACGCAGGCGCTCACCGTCCACGTGGACAAGGTGAAGCCGGTGCCGGCGGCGCTCAACACCGTGAAGGCCAAGCACGGGAAGATGGGCACGTTCAAGTGCCGCGTGACCGACAAGTGGTCGCCGACCTGCGCCGTCACCATCACCGTGAAGCGCGGCACCAAGACGGTGGCCCATTTCGCCCTCGGCCAGCATCAGAGCGGCGTCGCGTTCAGCCAGCGACTGCGCTGCAAGTGGGCCAAGGGCACGTATCGCTGGGAAGTCTACGCCACCGACTTGGCCGGCAACGTGCAGCTGCGGCCGGCGAGCGCAGTGCTGATCGTCAAGTAGCGCGAGACGGCAGGCGGGTCAGGAGAACGGGCGGGTCAGGACAAGGTGACGCGGATGATGTTGTCCTGAACGACGAAGGAGCTCGCCGGCCTGCTCGTCTTGACGAGCTCGGCGAGCGCTGCCAGCGAGGGCGGGTCTCCCGTGCCGCGCTCGAACATGCCGGCGTCGTCGATGAGCACCACATGGGTGCGCACGCGGTGCGCCATGATGGCCGAGAGCTCCTCGAGGATGGGGGAGACCGTCTTGCCCTTGGCCATGATCCCGCCGCCGTAGTGGCCGTCGAGCCAGAACACGCAGGGCTCGTCGATGCGGTCGAGGAGAGTCTGGATCTTCTCTGAGCTGTCGCCGCGCACGAGGCGGACGCGGCGTCGAGCGAGAAACCGCAGCCTGGCCAGCCAGTAGAGCTCGCGGCTGAGCTCGATGGAGTAGACGCGGTCGAAGTCGCCGGCCACGGCGGCGATCATGTCGCCGTGCAGCGTGCCCGTCTCGACCAGAGTGCGGATGCCGTTGGTCTGCGCCGCCGCGCGCACGACCTCTTCCTTGATCATGTGCGGCGGCGGATCGACCTTGCCGGCCGCCTCCCAGTCGCGCTTCTGCCGCCGGCTGCGGGCCTGCCACGCGCCGTGCGCGAAGTAGTCAGCCTTGAGGTTGCGGGCAAGCAGTCGCAGGTCCCGCTCGATGCGTCGCAGGGCTCCTGGTGGGCGTGTACTCACTCGGCCTCCCGATGGCGTCGTCTGCGGTCGCGCCTATGATGTCAGAGGCCGCGCGCGAGGGGAAGCGAGCCGGGCGGATGCCGGCCTCGAGGCGACTTCTGGAGGCAAAGCGTACTATCTGGCGTTCAGCGATGCGGTGCGTGTAGACTACCGCCGGACAGTCGCCAGGGTCGGTGCTGCGGGGCAGGGCAGCGCGGCGGAGAAGCCAGACGAACACGCACGAAAGCAGGAAGATGTTGCAGGCAGCAGGCCAACACCAGAGAGCGACCCGATGAAGCGCCGCGTATGGCTGCTTGGTGTACTGGGAGTGCTCATGGCGGCGGTAGCTCTGCCGACCACAGCGTCGGCGGCCGGCGTGGCGTTCGCGGCACACAGAGACTCCCGTGTGGGCGGCGCTCCCTACGGCGTCGCCATCGGCGACTTCGATCGCGACGGCAGAGCCGACCTGGTGACGGCCGACTTCAAGGACGGCACCGTCTCCGTGTTGCGCCGCACGGGGGCCGCGAGGTTTGCCGGTCGCCGTCATTTCCGCGTGGGGAAGAACCCCGGCTGGGTCGCGGTCGGCTACTTCAACAACGACGCCAAGCTCGACCTGGTGACGTCCAACTTCAAAGACAACAGTGTCTCCGTGCTGGGGGGCAAGGGCACGTGCGGCTTTGGCGCCCATCACGACTTCGCGGTTGGCAGGCAGCCCTACTGCGTGGCCGTCGGCGACTTCAACGGCGACGGCAAGGCCGACCTGGTGACGGCCAATTACGAGGACAGCACAGTCTCGGTGCTGCTCGGCAACGGCCGGGGCGGCTTCAGCGCCCATCACGACTTCGCCGTGGGCGCGGGGCCGGTGTCGGTGGCAGTCGGCGACTTCAACGGCGACGGCCACCTGGACGTTGTGACGGGCAACTACACGGCCAGGTCCGTCTCGGTGTTGCTGGGCGACGGCGCCGGCGGCTTTGCCGCCCACCATGACTTTGCCGTGGGCGGACAGGCGGTGTCGGTGGCCGTTGCCGACTTCAACGGCGACGACCACGCGGATGTAGCGACTGCGGATCTGGACGCCAAGTGCGTCTCGGTGCTGCTGGGCGACGGCACC
>PMKX01000136.1 GCA_003158705.1 Actinomycetota bacterium | reverse complement strand
CTTGATCATGCGCGCGAACTCGGCGTCCAGCACGAGCTGGCCAAAATCGAACGTCATGCCTGACTCGAGCATTCCCAGGCCGTAGATGAGGTTGGCACCTGCCAACGCCGGCAGCAGGCCTGTGATCGTCTTCTCGTGGCCGGTTTGGGCGTCCGAGAGCTTGTTGTCGCCCTACGCACCGGCCACCCAGCTGGGCAGAAGGTAGAAGCGCGCCATCTGGGCCACGGCGGCGCCGATGAGGCCGCATTCGGGCGAGCCGACGGAAGCCGATGCGAGCCGCAGGTCCATGGCCGTGGTGGAGCTGCCGTACACGACCGGCGAGCCGCGGCGCACGAGCTGATTGAGAACGATGCCGCCGAGCACCTCGGCGTTGTGGGTCACCAGCGTGCCGGCGAGCGTCACGGGAGACGAGCCGCCGGCCATGGCCATGCTGAGCACGTTCACCGGCAGGCCGGCACGGGCGGCGGCGATGATGATCTCGCAGCACTCGCGCACCAGCTTGAGCGGGCTCACCGGGCAGGTGACGAAGCTGATGATGGGCCGCCGTCGCAGTTCGGCTACGCCGCCGGCGACGGCGGCCGCCATCTCGACGATCTTGGCGGCCAGGCGCCCGTTGCCGGGGCACATGAAGCCGTGCTTGGAGGTGTTGGTCATCCACGCCTCGGCTTGATGCAGCGGCGTCACCTGCGGCGGCACGTCGGCGGCGTTGAGGGCGCGCTCGTATACGTCTACGTCGTCGAGCGCGTCCACCACCTTGGCCGAGTCGGCCACGTCTTGTTTGGTGGGCTCATGCAGCTCACCGGTGTACGGGTCGACGATGCGCACGCCTTCGCCGAAGTTGGTGAAACCGACGCGGTCGGCCTCCATGACGAAGTCCTTGAGCGGGTTGCGCCCGGCCAGGAGCAGGCTCGCCGGCGCGCTGCGCGCCGCCTCCTCGACCATGTACGGCGGGATCTTCACCAGGCGGCGCTCGTGGTCTACGTCGGCGCCGCCCGAGGCGAAGATCTGCAGCGCCTCGTCGCCGTCCACGAACAGACCGGTGCGCTGCAGCACCTCGAGGGTGCCGAGGTGGACCTGCTCCAGCTCGTCGCTGGTGAAGACGTCGAGCTTGAGTCCGCCGCTCTGGCCGGCGCCGGCCTGCAGGTTGCGCCTCACGAGGCGTCTTCGTCTGCGCCGGCGTGGCAGACGAGCAGCAAGGCGACGTCGTCCTCGAACGCTTTGCCGTTGGCGGCCTGCACCTGGTCGAGCAGGTGGTCGAGGGCGCGGGCGTCGAGACAGCTCGCCGCGCCCTCCCCATGGAGGAGCGGCGCCAGGCGCGCCACGCCGAAGCGTTCGCGGGCGTCGGGCGCCGCATGACCTTCTACCAGGCCGTCGGTGTACAGCAGCAGGGTCCAGCCGGGCTCGAGGTCGAATCTGGTGGCCTGCCACGGCGGGTCGTCGACGCTCATCCAGTCCTCGAGCAGGCCCAGCGGCGGCCCGAACGGCGCCTCCGGCTCGCGAGCCTCGCCGTCAATAAGCAGGAGCGGTCGATGGTGGCCCGCCAGCACCACTGTGAGCCGGTGGCGCGTCGGGTTGACCCAGGCACAGCAGAGTGTGGCGAACACGGTGCCGTCGGCCACTTCGCGGCGCAGGATGTCGTCGAGACGCTGCACCAGCTCGAGCGGCGCCATGCCGGTGAGCGCCAGGGCCCGCCAGGAGGCGCGCAAGGTGGCGCCCAGGGCGGCGGCGTCGGGGCCGTGGCCGCTGACGTCGCCGATTGCCAGCGCCAATGTGCCGTCGGGGAGCTCGGCGGTGCCCATGAAGTCGCCGCCGATGAGCATGCGCTCCTCGCCTGGCCGGTAGCGGAAGGCCACGTGCAGGCGCTCGTCGGTGACCGCCACGCGTGGCAGCAGGCTCTGCTCCAGCCGGTTGTGCAGCGTGGTGGTCTCCTGGTGCGCCTTGGCGAGCTCGTCGAAGGCGTCGATGAGCCGCCGGCGAAGTCGATCTGCGACCAGGCCGGCGACCAACGCCAGGAGGATCCACACGACCACGGTCAGCACGGCGGCGTCGCGGCGAAACGGGAGCTCCGGATCGACGATCGCGAAGTAGAAGAACAGGCCGCCGGCCACTGCGACTGCGGCGCCCGGGAGGGGACCGACCACGACGGCCACGCTCAGCGCGACGGCCACAGCCAGGGCGCCGGGCAAGCCGAACCAGGGCGAAGGGTTGATGGTGGCGAACGGCACGAGGAACAGAACGACGAGGCCGGCGCCCAGCACCGTGGAGAGCGCCGGGCGCGCTCGGAACCAGGCGCCGCGCCCCGTGGCGCGAACGAGTGCGCTGGCGGTGAGAACGCCTGTCGACTGTTCCGTGCTGCGGCTCATGGTCGCCCTGCTTGCGCGCTGCTAGGGCACGAACTTGGCCACGGCAACGTCGTAGCCGGTCGTCGATCCTTGTACGGAGCCGCCGGCGAACAGGGCCGACGAGCCCCCGAGCGCCAGGCTCTGGCAGGAGTCGTCGCCGTGGCTGGCGCCGCCGAAGGTGGCCATCCAGCTCTGCGAGCCGTTGGCCGCGTGCTTGGTCAGGAACCAGTCGATGTCGCCCGACTTGCGGGCTGCCCAGCCCCCACACCAGGCGTGGCCGGCGTTGTCTACCACCACGTCCTCGAAGCCCGCCCACTTGAAGGTCTTGGTGGAGCCGTCCAGCTTGACCCATTTGCGGTGGCCGGCGGCGTCCCACTTGAGCAGGAGGGCCTTGTACTTCGCGCCACCGAACTGCCAAGAAAGGCCGGCTGCGTACACGTCGCCGGCGTTGTCGACTGCCAGGGCGTTCGCCTGGTCTACCTCGTGCGCCGCCCCGTCCCAGGTGCGCGCCCACTGGAAGCTGCCGGCGGGGCTGTACTTCACCACCAGGGCGTCGTCGTGATGAGCCGGCACGGGAACGCTGGTGCCGCACACGTACACGGCGCCGTTGCCGAAGGCGATGTCCTTGGCCGCGTCGTTCGTATGGCCTGCGGTGGTGAGCTCGTGCATCCAGACGGGTGCGCCGGCGCTGCTGGTCTTGAAGAGGATGATGCTCGACGTGGTGCCCGTGTCGTGAGTGGTGCCGGCCACGTAGGTGTTGCCGCTGCCGTCCTTGGCGATGGCGACGCCCTCGGCGTCGCTCCCGGCGCCGCTGTAGCCGACCTGGTTCACGACGGTGCCGGCGCTGGAGATCTCGAGCTCATAAGCTTCCGTCACGACGGTCGGCACGCTCTCGACCGTGCACATGCCTGCCACAAAGATCTTGCCGGAAGAGCCGAAGACCACGTCACGGGCGACGTCGTCGCCGTTGCCGGCGCCGTTGAAGTCGACCACCCACTTCTGGTTGCCGGCGGCGTCGTACTTGACGACGAGCATGTCGCTGCCGGACGCGACCGTGTTGCTCACGCCGACGGCGACCACGTTGCCGGCGTGATCGACGGCCAGCGCCCAGCCGTAGTCCTGCAGACCGTCTGGGCCGTCGTAGGTACGTCGCCAGGCGACCCCACCGCTGGCCGTGTACTTGACCACCAGCAGGTCGCCCTGGTTGCTCCAGGTGCCGTTGGCTTCGCCGACGGCGTAAACGCTGCCGCCCGGGCCGGCGGCCACATCGTTGATCTGATCGATGTTGGCCGTAAGCGCGCTCACCTTGGCCCACACGAGCGAGCCCGGGGCAGAACCGCGCGGCCCGGCGAGCGCGCCCGGGCCAGGCTGGTAGGCCCAGGCGAGCCCGGGCACGGCGAGCGCGAGCGCAAGTGCTGCAAGGAAGGCGATGTGAAGACGAGCTGCCATGCTGACCCCTTGGTACGGCGCCGGCTGGGGCGGCGCGGGTGGACGACGCGGCCTGTGACGACGCGGGTGGGCGGCGCGGCCTGTGGCGGCGCGGCCATACTCTGTGCTTGGCAGGAGCATACGCTGCCGCCGCTGGCGTGGCGAGTGCGGCAGCCGGGCCGCAGCCGCTACGTGAGCGGCTCGGGCACCTCTTGCACCCAGAGCAGCATGGCGTCGTTGAGCTCGCGCCCGTGGTAGGCGGCGCCGAAGAACGTCTCGCTGGAGGCCGTGAACTCGTCCAGCGTCTCGATGCAGGCGGTCCTGGTTTGCGCGGCCAAGCCTTCGGGCAGCTCGACGATCCAGTAGCCGTCGCCGGTGGGGATGGTGGTGGCCACGAGCGCCTCCTCTCGGTCGCGGGTTGCCAATGGCGGGTTGCCAATGCGTCAGACGTAGCATGGCACGCTTTGCGCCGCCGCACTATTACATATCGGTGCAGATTGGTTGACGTTAGATGAAGAAAAGGCGAACGCGCCGCCGGCTAGTCACGGTCGGGGTGAGTTAGCCCGGCGGCGGCGTTCGCCCTCGAGAGTAGCAGGTGCGTCGGACGGAGCGCCGCGCTACTTGTGGTACTTGACCACAACCCCCGCGTACTTGTTGACGCCCACGTTCGCCTGGCCCACGCCGTAGACCGCGCCGCTGTTGGCTGCCAGTGCTAGACAGTAGTCGGCCAGGTCACCCGCGGCACTGTACGTGTCGCTCCACTTGAGGTGGCCGGTGCTGCTGTAGGCAGCTACGGTGAAGCCGGCGCTGGTGAGGCGCCTGCCTCCCACCCAGTAGCCGCCGCAGAAGACGGTGCGCTGGGAGTCCACGGCGATGGCCTTCTCGACCACCACCGGTTCCACGACCGTAGCCGGCACGGTCTTCACCCACTTGAGGTCGCCGGCAGCGGACCACTTGTAGACCAACTCCTGGCTGGCGCCGTCGCTGCTCCCACCGAGCGCTATCACGCTCCCCTTGTTGTCGATCACCATGCTCTGCAGGTCGTCCGCCTGGTCGATGCTCAGCAGTCTCGTCCAGCGCAGCGTGCCGCTTGGGGAGTACCTGGCGAGCAGCGTGTCGGTGCCCGAGAGCCCTCCACTGAACGTGTTTCCCACCAGGTAGAGGTCGCCGTTCTTGCCCAGAGCCAGGTCGTGACTCTGCGAGCTCACGCCGGGGTTGAGACGCCGCACCCAGGCCCTGTGGCCTGCGGGGGTCAGCTTGACCGTGGCGATGGACGAGTTGCCGTCGCCATTGTCGCTGATGCCGGTCATGTAGGAGTCGCCTTTGTGGTCCACGGCGATGCCCTGCACCAAGTCGACGCCGTGCGCCGCGTCGCCGGGCCCTGCGTAGCGATATGCCCAGTCGACTCTGCCGCTGTCGGCCGCGAACTTGACCTCGATGTAGTCGTCGCTGGTGCTGGTGCGCGTGGTGCGGCCGGCCACGTAGACGTTGCCGGCGGCGTCCAGGCTGAGGAAAGACGCGTCCTGGGGCTCGCCGGTCTCGTGCCGCCGGCCCACCCATATGAGCTTGCCGCCGGGCGTGTACTTGAGGGCCACCACGTTCTTGGTGCCTCCCCCGAGGTAGGCCGTGCACGCCGTCACCACATTGCCGGCGTGGTCCACAGCCAGGAGGGGGCCTTCGCCGAGGAACGTGGCGCCGCCGTGGGCCACGCCGTCGTAGGAGCGCAGCCAGCGCCGGTGGCCGGCGGCGTCGTACTTGGCGACGACGACGGCCGGCACGCCGCCGCCGGCGAAGCTGAACCCCATGGCGTAGACCACGCCTCCGGGCCCAGTCGCCACGCTGGTGAACATGGCGTACTCGGAGCTGGGGAAGTACCTGCGCGTCCATGCCTCCCGGCTCGCGAAGCGCCCTTGAGCGTTGGCGACCGCGGCCGTCAGCAGCGGCAGTGCGAAGGCGAGCAGGAGCGTAAGGATGAGTGCGAAGCGGCGGCGTGACATCTTTGACCCCCAGTGGGCGGTAATGGTGCGGTCACTCGAATATACGCCGCCGGGCGGCCGTGCCCTGCGGGCCGCGCCCTGCGGGGGCCGTGCCCTGCGGGTCGCGGCGGAGGGAGACGCGGCCGGTCCATGGCGCCGCGACAGCGTCAGCCGAAGCTAGCTCGTCTCCGGCACGCTGCGGTTGGGGCCGAACGGCAAGGCGAAGAAGACCTCGACGGCCACGAACACCAGCACACTGGCCTCGGCGCTGACGAGCGAGAGAGCCAGCGCCAGGGCAAAGGCCAGCGGCCCTACGGCGTATTGGCGAGCGACGCCGCGCACCTGGCCGGCGCTCGTGGTGGCGGCCAGCAGGCGGCGCCCGCGGGCCGCGTAGTGCCACATGGCGTTGAAGGCCAAGGTGATGAACAGAGCCACGGCACTGTACACGGCCGCCGCCACTCTCTCGCCCGGATGACCGAAGTTCTGCGCCAGCAGCGAGGTGGTGAACGGCGTCGCCGCGATGCCCAACAGCACGAGCCCGTTGAGCAGCAGGAACGTGTGGTCCACGCGCCGGATCAGGTTGAAGATGTTGTGGTGGCTGGACCACATGACCAGGATTGAGATGAAGCTGATCACGAAGGCGGCGTAGCTCGGCCAGTGGTGCGTCAGGTCGCGCCACAAGCCGCCGCCGCTGTGCACGCCGAGCGCGTCGGGCACGTGCAGGTTGAACACGAGCAGCGTGGCGGCGATGGCGAACACGCCGTCGCTGAACGCCTCCACGCGGCCGGTCTCGTTCTGCTCCAGGGCGCCGTTCTGACCGTTCATCAGGCGACACCTACCCGGCTGGCGGGAGGGGCAAGCGTGACGAGGGCGGCGGGCACTACCTCGATGCTCAGCGGCATGCCGCCCAAGGCGTCGCCGTCCACGTCGAGCAGGAAGCGGCGGCCGGCGGCGGCGAGCTGCGCTTCGCTCATGCGCTCGTGGTCGAACTCGAACTCGATCTTCTGGCAGCCGAAGTGCTCCACGCCGGGCTCGTCCAGATGGGCGCCGGCATAGACGATGGGCATGCGGCGCACGAGATAGCGCTTGGAAGGCAGGCCCAGCGAGACCACCTCAAGCCGCCCGTCGTCGAGGCGCGCCATGGGAGCCACGTGCATGCCGGCGCCGAACCAGGCGCCGTTGGCCACGCAGACGAGGTAGGGAGAGATGAGACGCTCGCTGGTCTTGCCGGCGAACGTCACCCGGCAGCGCAGGGGAGCGCGCACGCAACGCGCGATGGCGCGTAGCGAGGCGAGATAGTAGGCTGCGCGCCCGCCGATCCAGGCGGGGGCCTGGCCGACGTAGCGGTCCACCAGGCCGCCGGCGCCGGCCGAGAGCACGTTGACGAAGTAGCGCGTGGCAGGCCGACCGTCGTTGCCGGTGAAGCGGGCCAGGCCCACGTCGATGGTCCGTTCGCGCCCGCTGGTGAGCGCCTCCAGGTAGGCGTCCAGGCTGTGCTGCAGACCCAGTGAGCGCCGGAAGTCGCCGCCGGTGCCGGCGGCGATCAACCCCAGACGTGGCGCGCGCTCCGCGCCTCGGCCGGCGCACTCTGCGCCGCCGTCTGCGCGCGCCTTCATCAGGCCGTTGACGACCTCGTTGAGAGTGCCGTCGCCGCCCACCGAGATCACGGGATCGTGACCCTCCAGAGCTCCGCGATACGCCAGGTCGATGGCGTGGCCGCAGCGAGTCGTGTGGGCGATCTCCACATCGCCGAGGGCGCGCTCGATGGCCGCCAGCATCCGCGGGAACTGGCGGCCCGTACGCGCCCAGCCCGAGCGCGGATTGACTATCAGCAGCGGCCGGCTCATGCGGCGAACGCTGGCAGATGCCCTGCGCTGTGTCCAGTGCCGGCTGGCACGAACGGCGTGAACGCCGGGACGGATGTCCGGCTCGGATAGGTTTTGGGCTTCGAGCGTGTAGCGAAAACGTCATCGTGGTGCAGCGACGATTGCGAGCCACGCCGGTACCCGCAGCGCTTGTGCGGGTGCTCGCAGATTCGTAAGTGTTTCCTATGGAAGGAAACACTTACCATTCTGCGAGCACGGTGATGGAGGGTGTGGTGTCCGTCCTTGGGCGGAAGCTGGGCTCTCACTGGAGCGTCGAGCACGTGGGCGATCAGCGCGCCTCGGGTGCGCTGCGGCGACTNNNNAAGTCCCTCTCAGCCAATCTTGTGGTCGCGGCGCCCTACATCGGTCAAGCCGCGCGGCATCTTCTGAGCGAGGCCGGCATCAACTACGTCGATCTCACCGGGAACGTGCGCCTGGAGGTCCGGCCACTGCCGCTGCTTCTGCACCATCGTGGCGCCGACAGCGATCCGAGACGTGTGCCTGCGCGCGTCGCCTCTCTCAAAGGAGTGAAGGCGGGCCGCGTCGTGCGCACTCTGTGCGACGGACGGCCGCCCTACTCGCTTCGCCGGATCGCGGACCAGGCACGCGTGAGTCCCGGCTATGTCAGCAAGGTGGTCTCGCTACTTGCGCATGAGGGCTACGTTGAGCGCGTGCCCAGGGAGGGCACTGAGGGCGCAGTATGGGTCGACTGGGCGTCCGGCGCTCGCTACTTCCCATATGGCTTCGTGACGACCGTTGAGCACGCCCTCTTGCTGCGACGCTGGGCACGTGACTGCAGTCTGCTTGGCCGTCAACCATGGCGGCTCTATCGAGTGCGCGGCGGCATCGAGCGTGCGGTGAGCGAGCTCGCCGCCTGTGGTCTCAGGACTGTGGTCACGGGGGAGCTTGCAGCTGCGCAGTTCGTGTCCGGGATCAGAGTCGCGGTTGTCGTCTGCTACGTGCAGAGCATTGCACGCGTCGCCGCGGCGGCACGACTGCGACCGGTCGACTTGGCCGGGAACGTTCTGCTTGTCGAGCCGCGCGACGAGTCGGTATTTTGGATTCCGTGGCGCGCCGGCGGCGTCGGCTGGGTGTCGGCCAGCCAGGCGGCGGTCGACTGTCTCTCCGGGCCGGAGCCGATGCCGACGGCAGGCCGCGCTCTGGTGCGCTGGATGGTCTCCGCACCGGAGCGAGAGACGCTGCTGCGCTGAGGAAGGCCCGCGCTGGGCCGTGGGTAGGGCGTAAAGGGCCGCTGCTATACTCGGCCTCACCCGTTGTGGCGAACGCGAGAGCAGGAGGCTGATCCAGTGGGCACTCCGGTCGACCATCAAGGAGCGGCTTCGGCTGCCGGCGCAGCGCGCATGACGCGCCCGCCCATAGAGCCGCTCGAGACGCCGTTCAGGCTGCAGCTTCACAGCCAGGGCGATCTCGACCGCCTCAAAGACGCCACCTACGAGATCCTGGCCACGGTGGGCGTCAAGTTCCCGTCGTCCACAGCCCTCGACGTCTTGGCCGCCCACGATTGCGAGGTCGACGCCGCCACGCAGATCGTGAAGTTCCCCCGCGAGCTCGTGGAGAAGGCCATGGCCCTGGCCCCACGCCATTTCACCCTCGGCGCCCGTGACCCCTCCTGCGAGCTGCCTCTGGACGGC
>PMKX01000178.1 GCA_003158705.1 Actinomycetota bacterium | reverse complement strand
TGGTCGATCTCGTCGGCCGTCAGCGGCGGCACCTTGGCGCGTTTCACCGCCGCGGCGACGCCGTCTTCGATGTCGGCGCGGATCTCTGAGGCCGTCATCTCGAGCCGGCTGCCGTCGCCCATGCGGGTGACGATCTTGGCTTCCATACTGCCTTCTCCTTGTGCGAGTTGGCCGCTTCTGCGAAGTCGGGCCCAGCCTGGGCCTAGCGCAGCGGTGCAATGAGCGTCGCGTGCTCCTGGACCCTCTTATACTCGGAGTCTATCTCCATAAGACCGCCGGGGAACTCGTAGGCGGCCATCAATCCCACGTAGGGCTCGGCGTGGAACTCCTCCGGCGAGCGCACGCCGCTCTCGGGGTTGCCCTGGTAGCCGGCGAGCTTGCCGGTCTCGAGCATCTCGAGCGTGATGACCGCCGTGAACGCGGTCTGGGCCGTGATCACCTGGGTGCCGAGCCGCTCGAGCACCTCTTGCGCGTCGGCGACCTGGTACAGGTACACCTGGCGTTCGAGGCCGTCCTTGCGACCCTTGACCCAGGTGCCGGACGAGGTGATGCCCACGAGCCCCTTGCAGAGCTCCGCCGGGTCGGGCGCCACGGCCGCCACCACGTCGCGCGGTGACACGCTCACGCCGCCGACCTTCGCCGGCTGCGTGCGGTGCAGGTTCAGGGCCTTGAGGGTGCCGATGGCGTCGATGAACTCCTGGCCCACCGCGTACTTGAAGGTCACCCGTTTGACGCCCTTCAGCAGGTGGGCGTTGCGGCCCATGTGGACGACCTCGTCATGCTCGACGTGGCCCATCTCCTGGTAGCCGATGCCGGCAGGCAGGCAGAACTCCTCCATCTCGCTGAACGGCTTCACGGTCCTGAAGCCCGTGTCGGCCTCCCAGACGACCGCCGGGTTCGTGCATTCCTCGATCGTCGTCCAGATCGAGAAGACGAACGCCGGGCCCTCATGGCCGGGCAGGTCGAGGGTGGCGCCGTCGCGCACGCCGATCTCGTCGATCTCGTCGAAGAGGTGGTCGGCCGCGTAGCGCGCGTAGTAGTCGGCCATCCCGGGCTCGATGCCCTGGCCGAGCAGCGCCAGTTTGCCGATCTTCACGAACTCCTCGTTGAGGGCGAACTGCTCGTGGCCGAGAAGCTCGCCGACCTTGTTGTAGGGGTCGGTCGGATGGGGCGTGGAGAGCGACATGCCGGTGTCGAGGTAATGCCGCCGCGCCTTGAGGGCCGCCTGCATCATGGGGATGTCGAAGTCGACCGGCAGCAAGTTGCAGATGATGTCCACATCGTGCTTCTCGGCCAGCGCCGCCACCGCGTCGACGTCGTGGGCGTCGACCTGCTCGGCGGGGAAGCGCGCCTCGCCGAGCCTCTGCGAGGCCTTCTGGGCGCGCTTCAGGTCGTAGTCGGCGAGGACTATCTTGGGGAAGATCTCCGCCTTTGGGTCGCGACGTTTGGCGATGGCGGCCATGGACTCGCCTACGCCTCCGGTGCCGACGATGAGGGCCTTCATAGTGGTGCTCCTTTCGCAGGGTTCTGAGTGGGGCGCGCGCGGTCGCTAAGCGGCTGCGCGCGCCTTCTTCACCAGGTTCTCGAGCTCGCGCTCGACGTCTTCGTCCAGCGCGAGCGGTTCATGGCCGGCCAGCAGCTCGTCCACGCGCCGGCGCGCCTGGTTGAGCAGGTCGGGCCGGCCGGCGGCCTCCCACGCGGCGCGCGACTCGTGCCAGCCCAGCCCGGGGAGGAAGAGCTCCCCCTGGCGCAGGCTCTGCCGCGTGGTCTTCTCGCCGAGGAAGTTGCCGCCGGGGCCGACGCGCTCGATCACCTCGTCGAACAGCCGTCCGCCGTCGGTGGCGATGCCGGTGCAGATGCGCGCGCAGGTGCGCATGATCTCGCAGTCGATGACCGTTTCCTCGGCGCCCCACACGGTGGCGCTGCCCAAGGTGCCCGGGCCGACGATCAGATCGGGGCGCGCCAGCATCGGCACCAGGCCGCTGAGCGCCTTCTCGTAGCCGGCCTGCATGCCGGGCACGAAGTGGTCGCTGTCGCAACCCGAGGCCATCGACGGCAAGCCGTAGTGGCGCGCCATCTCGGTGCCGGCGGCGCTGAGCAGGTCGTGCGGTGCGTGGCCGGTCCAGAGGCCGCTGCGCGGGTTCATGGTCATCATCGCCGGCGCATAGATGATGGGCGTGCCGGGCTCGGCGGCCTGCAGCAGGCACAGGCAGCCGAGGATCTCGCAGTTGGCCAGCAGCACCGTGGCCGCCAGACTGCCCGGCGCCGTGGCGCCGGTCATCGGCATGGGCAGGATCGCCACCGGTATGTCCCAGCCGCGGAGCGCCAAGCAGGCGTCGACGTGGCCACCTTCGATGACCAGGGGCGAGACCGGCGTGAGCAGGAAGGAGTAGGGGTGCAGGCGGCGCACCTTGTCGCGACCGCCGAACACGGTGCTGAGCACCTCGAGTTGCCAGGGCATGGCGGCCGCGTTGTCCGACGAGTCCTGCACGTGCTTGGAGAAGCCGCGCTGCACGGTGGCGAAGTAGGCGACGTCGTCGGCGGTCGTGTCGCCGGTGGCGAAGCCGCTGACCATGGCCCAGAACACGCCGATCTCGTCGAGCGCGTCGATGAGCCGCATGCCCTGCAGGAAGTCGGCACGCGTGCTCGGCCGCACCTCGCCGGTCTCGCGGTCGCGCACCGCCGGCGCTTCGCCCGAAGCGACCAGCGTGGTCAGGCCGGCGCAGGTCGGATGGCTCCACCCCGGGCGGCGGGCGCCCAGCGTGAGCTCGCGCGGCGCCAGGGCCAGCGACTCCTCGACGAGCTTGGCCGGGAAACGGATGATGCGGGTGCCTTCGTCGACCTGGGCCCCAGCCGCACGCAGGATCTCGCGGCCCTGGTCGGTGTCCACGCGCATGCCGGCCGTCGCCAGCACGTGCAACGTGCGCTCGTGTATCTGCGTCCGTTCGTCGGCGGAGAGCACTGCGAACGTCGGTCTCACGCCGCTAGCCTTTGCGGGACGGTGGTGTCCACAGAGCCCTCCGGTGCTGTAGAATCTCTCTGGAATCGTCGGGAGAGTTTCACACCCCTGTCTCAGTGAACACGAAAGACAGGTTCGGCGGCAAGGCAGATATCACTACAAATCTCACACCGTGATAAAGAAGAATCTCTCATATCGAGCAGACCGGCGGTGCTCTCGGGAGTTGGCGCCATGATGCTCAGCATCGGACAGGCCGCCCGGCTCCTGGGCGTGACGCCCATCACGGCGCGCCGCTGGACCGAGGCCGGTCTGCTACCTTGTGTCAGGACGCCCGGGGGTCACCGTCGCATCGCCCGCGAAGACGTGGTGGAGCTGTCGCGCGCCATCGGCGACAGCAACCAGGCCGCCGTGCGCAAGGCGCGCGAGGGCGAGCTCGAGACGCTGGTCGCGGCCTCCATCGCGGTGGCGGTCGAGCTCGACCAGGAGGCCCTGCTGCCCGAGATCGCCAAGCACGTCACGGTGCTCTGCCGCTGCAATACCTGTGCGATCAGCAGCTACTCCGCCGACGACGAGACGCTCACGGTGCTCGCCGACTACGACAGCCGCGGCCGGCGCACACCGACCGCCGGCCGCTGGGACCTGCGCGAGTACCCGGCCACCGCGGCGCTCATGCAGGAGCAGGTGCCGGCGGTGTTCAACCTCGACGATCGCCGCGTGGACCCGGCGGAGCGCGCCCAGCTCGTGCGCGACCGCGTCAAGAGCAACCTCATCGTGCCGCTTGTCTACCAGGGCCGCTCCATCGGGCTCCTCGAGGTCCAGGACGCCCAGCGCTCGCGCACCTACTCGCGTCAGGAGCTGCGGCTGGTGAGCGCCCTGGCCGGCCACGCGGCCGTGGCGCTGCACAACGCCGAACTCTTCCGCGCAGCCACCTCGGTCGATGCCGCCATGCGCTCGCTGCACGAGCGCATGGCGACGGTGGCACAGCGCGTGCGTGCGGTGAGTGAGCCGGCGGGGGCGGCTGGGGCGGGCGCGCTGTCCGGGCTGGCTGGGGCGGCTGGCCAGGCCGACCCGCTGGCGGTGATCGCCACCGTGGTGCGCGACAGCTTCGATGCTCTGACGGTGACGGTGGCGCTCGACGATACCGTTGCGGCGGCGGCGACCGCGCCGGCCGAAGCCGGCGCGGTCGAATCAAGGCACCGCGAGGCCCACGTGCTCACCAGCGCCGCCGGCACCCCGCGCGGGCGCCTGACCATCAGCGTCGTCATGCCAGCCGCGGCCAGCGACGGCGAGAGCGACCTGCTCGAGATGACGACCGCGTTCGCCGCCCTGCTCTCCACCTACGCCGGCGAGAGCGCTGCCGGCGGTGCGCCGGCAACGACCGCCTAGCGCGCCACGCTGCCCTCGAAGCGCCGGCGCGAGCGGGTGGTGGTTGATAATCCGCCACTAGGTGGTGGAATCTTAGCCGCATCGGTGTTGCCATCAACGGCCCTACGTCACCTGCTTGGCTCGATTGTCATCCTGTTGGCCCGGGTCGGTCGCGCTACTCTCAATGCCATGAGTGGTCCCCTCCTCAATGGCTGCACGCTGCGGCACTTGCCAGGCAGGACAAGTATCACTACTATGACTAGTGATGAATGCGCGCGACGACAACTCAACAGCCATGGACTTCTTCCATGACAATCCGGTCTTCTCACATGAGGAGTTCGTCACTGCGCGTACGCTGGGCAAGGGGGCCAGCACGCACACTGCCAACAATCTGCTCGCTCACCACGTCGCCGCCGGTCGCCTGGTGCGGGTGCGCCGCGGTCTCTACGCTACGGTACCGCGCGGCGTCGAGCCGGCGGCGGCGCCCGTCGATCCGTACCTGCTGGCCACCAGGCTCTGTGACGACGCCGTCGTCGCCTATCACGCGGCGCTGCAGTTCCACGGCAAGGCCTATTCGGTGTGGGACCGCTTCACCTACCTCACTCGCCACCGGGCTCGTCCGCTCGAGTTCCACCAGGCGCGGTTCGTCCCCGTTCAGCTCCCGGTCACGTTGCGGGCGCTGCCCGGGGCAGGTGGAGGAGTACTCGAGAGGCGCCATGCGGGCGGGCTGGTGCGCGTGACCACTCTCGAGCGCACCCTCGTGGACGTGCTCGATGCGCCGCAGCACGGAGGCGACTGGGAAGAGGTGTGGCGCTCGCTTGAGTCGGTCGAGTTCTTTGACCTCGACGCCGTGGTCGCCTATGCGCTCCAGCTGGGGTCGGCGCTCACGGTGGCGCGGGTGGGCTTCTACCTCTCCCAACACCGTGAGGCGCTCATGGTCGATGAGGGCCACCTGCGGGAACTCCGTGCACGCGCCCCTGCGCAGCCACGCTACCTCGATGGCCGCCGCGAGCCCGGCAAGCTGGTCCAGCCCTGGAACCTCGTGGTGCCAGCCCGCGTACTGCGGCGTGAGTGGGCAGAGGTGACGTGAGTAACTCCGTCGACGATCTGCAGCGCGAGGCGGCCGCAACCGGCTTCTCCGTTGACCTGCTCGAGAAGACGGGCCATCTGCTCGGTCTGCTCGACGCTATCCGCAGTCACCCCTTCCTGGGTCCACGCGTTGCGCTCAAGGGCGGCACGGCGCTCAACCTGTTCATCTTCGACGCTCCACGTCTGTCGGTTGATATCGACCTCAACTACGTAGGTACGTCGCAACGCGAGGTCATGCTCGCCGAGCGTCCCCTGGTCGATCAGGCCGTGCAGGCTGTGTGCGGCCGCGAAGAGCTTGCTGTGCGACGCGTCCCCGGCGAGCACGCCGGCGGCAAGTGGCGGCTCTCGTATGTGTCCGGCGCGGGCGGGTCGGGCAACCTTGAGCTCGACATGAACTTCCTGCTGCGCACGCCGCTCTGGCCCGTCACGCTTCTCGATTCACGGGCTGGGGGCTCGCTTCGTGCCCTTCAGGTGCCGGTGCTGGACATCCACGAGCTTGCCGCCGGCAAGCTTGCCGCGCTGCTGTCGCGGTCGACCAGCCGCGATCTCTTCGATGCTTGCCACCTGTTGCGGCGCGATGACCTCGAACGGGGCAGACTGCGTCTCGCCTTTGTGGTGTACGGCGCCGCGAGCCGCAAAGACTGGCGCTCGGTCTCGGTCGACGATGTGGGGGTCGATGTGCGCGAACTGCAGCAGCGGCTTCTGCCAACGCTGCGCACCGTGACGGTGCCGGCGTCTGGCGCCGCCACCGAGCGGTGGCTCACCGAGCTGGTGACCGAATGCCGCGACCGGCTGTCGGCCGTGCTGCCCTTGAGTGCCGAGGAACGCGAGTTCGTCGGGCGCCTCAACGAGCGCGGCGAGATCGCGCCCGAGCTGCTGGGCGTGGACGCTGCCATGAAGCAGCTGATCGGCGCCCATCCCGCCTTGGCCTGGAAGGCGCTGAACGTGCGACGGCATCGCGGCTCGGCTAGCTGAGTAAAACAACTCAGCCAATTGAGTAGATTGTGAACTACCTGCATGCGACCATCTTTGAACGATCAATCGTCAATCACGCACGACGCGGCTGCTCATCGATGGTCGCAGAGGTGCTCGAGAGCCGTCTGAATGGTGGTGGATTTCCAGCCACCATTGGTCGCGGGGTCTCCCGACGACCGTATCGCTGCCGCCATGCTCGGCCCAGCGTTTCCTGCTTGGCTCGACCTCGGCGGGCTTGTCGCATGGTTGACGTTGCTCGCGGACGCTTGACCGGGCTCGCGGGCCGCGCATAATGGATGCACTGCCCTCGTGCCTCGGTGCGAGGTACGGAGCCGCCCCCGGGCGGCTCCTGCTTCTTCACAGGCCATTGTCACCGGTGCACTTGGCGGAAGTGCGCGAGCCTGTCTCGCAGAGCGGGCGCTGGAGCGTAATGGCTGCCAGACACAGACAAGGGTAAGCTACGCAGCGAGAGGAGGTGCCCGATGACCGTGCCAGACGACTTGCGCGAAGCCATCGAGAACAACACGATGACCGAAGCTCAGATCCGGCAGCTGATCGAGATCGAAGCCGGCGAGCTTGGCCTCACCTACGCTGAGGCCATGCGCAAGGCACGCGCGGGCGAACTCCCCACCGGCCCGCTGGGGACCGATATCGAGTTCCTGGCCGCCGTGCTTGCTGCGTAGCCTGTGGCCAGCGTGCGCTTCTGCATCGTCGACCTGGGCGTGAAACCGCTCTCGCCCGATTGGGATGGCATCCTCAGGGAGAGCTCAAGAGCGTTTCGTGCCGGGCTCGCTACGGGACGCTGACCCCGCAGTCTTGCCGCCGCCTCTCTTCACGCGGGCTGTGCTCTCCACGTGGCCGTGTATTCCACGCCGCGGCCGAGCGGCCCCACAGCGGGCTCGTCGAGCGCCCAGGCGCCCTCCAGCCCAAGCTCGCGTGCGGCCAGCTCGAAGTGACACATGGCGATGCCCAGGTCGACGCGCTGCAGGTCGGCGAGACGGAGCATGACAAAGATGGCGCTGCCCTTGCCGTAGCCCTTGGTGCGCTGCAGGTAGAAGTGCCAGTCGCGGCCACGCCGCACGATGCGCCACGGCTGCTTATTGCTGGCCGACGGCGCCATGCGCACACCCTCGAGCACCGCGGCGTAGTCGCCGGCCGCCCCCTCGGCGAGCGGCTCGCCGAAGCGGTCGGCGAAGAACAGGGAGGAGGCGGACAGCCTGCGGCCGCCCGCCTCCCGCTCCCGGATGCGCTTGCTGCCGTCGTCGCCCCTGGCGCCCAACGAGACGACGGCGGGCATGATCTCGTCTCGTGCAAGCCCGCCCATGCGGTCCGCGAAGCTGCCCTTTGTGAANNCCGAGCCAGCACGTGCCCAGGCCGAGACCGGTGGCGAAGAGCACCGCCTGCTCGACGAGGTAGCCGTAGTCCTCGAGGTCTTTGGGCGCGCGCCGCACGGCGCCGGCCAGGAACCCGGTCGCCCCCTTGATGAAGCCGTAGGTGCCCAGGCGCTTCAGTGCCTTCTGGTCGCCGGGCGAGGCCGCCACCAGGGCAAAGCGTGCCTGTGAGCCGAACGGCCCGGCCGTGTGGGCGGCCAGGAACTCCGCCAGCTCGTGCTGCAGGTCGGCGGCGATGGGTTCGTCTTGATACGTGCGGCACGAATACCGCGTGTTGATCAGCTCTGCGATCGGTCGCTGCACCGTGGCACCTACTCGGGCTTGCGGGCGTATACCTTGGCGCTCCAGACCTTGCCC
Organism: Actinomycetota bacterium; assembly: GCA_003158705.1. Lineage (GTDB taxonomy): Bacteria > Actinomycetota > Thermoleophilia > UBA2241 > UBA2241 > FEN-672. Next base: position 1,541 of record PMKX01000178.1, on the reverse strand, counting down.
TCGAGCTCACCCGCGTAGTCACGCGCGAGCTCGGCGAGCTGGTCGCCGCCACAGGAGCAGCCCACCGTGGAGAGCGCCATCCCCGCGATCTGGCCGGCGTCGTACACGAGCCTCTCACGGACTTCGACGTCGGCCAACCCGGCGGCCCGCAGGCCCGCCAGGTAGTCGTCTTCGGGGATAGCTCCCGCCACGCACGACGAGTACGCCACCGGCATGTCCAGCAGCTCTTGCGGCAGGTCGTGCGCCATCATGTCGCTCACCAGCATCTGCCCGCCCGGCCGCAGAACGCGCGCTATCTCGGCGAACACCCGTGGCTTCTCGGGGGAGAGGTTGATGACACAGTTGGAGATGACCCAGTCGACGGAGTCGTCTTCGACCGGCAGGGCCTCGATGATCCCTTGGCGCACCTCGACGTTGGCGAGCCCGGCGGCGGTCGCGTTCTCGCGCGCCTTGGCGATCATCTCGTCCGTCATGTCCACGCCGATCACGCGGCCGCCGGGCCCGACGATGCGCGCCGCCAGCAACAGGTCGATGCCGGCGCCGGAGCCGAGGTCGAGCACGGTGTCGCCCTCACGAAGACCGGCGAGCGCGACCGGGTTGCCGCAGCCGAACGAGTTGACGACGGCGTCGGTGGGCAGCGCCGCAAGCTGCTCGGCGGTGTAGCCGGCGAGGTCGACCACGGCGCCCTTCTGCTTTGTCGGCGCCCCGCCGCAGCCGCAGGTGGGTGCGGTCGCGGGGCCGGCAGCCGCGGGCGCAGGTTCCTTGACCATGCTCCCATACGCCTTGGCGACCTCGGTGCGGACCTCATCTGATCTTGTACTCATGGTGTTCATCCTTTCTTGTTCGGTTGCCCATCCCTGCAAGTGTTGCAGCCGCAGGCATCCCGAAGGGGATTCATCGGGAGGCCTGGCTAGGTTATCGCCGTAGGAGGCGCGGTGGCTTGGGAGGTCGGGCAGCACGCCTCGAGCGCGTCGGCGAGGTCACGCAGGAGAGTGACCACGGCGCCCGGCTGCACCGAGCACCACACCTCCTTGCCCTGCTTGACGCACTTGATCACGCCGGCCTCGCGCAGCACGGCCAGGTGGCGAGAGACCACCGACAGATCGACGCCGCTGCCCTCAGCCACCTGGCTGACGGTGCACGGCCGGTGTTCTTCTGCCAGGCGCACCAGAAGCGAGAGCCGTTTGGGGTCGGCGAGCGCCTTGAAGAGCTGCGGTGGCAGCAGCTCCGAAAGGGAGCCGCAGCAGGACGTGCTCTTGCCGGCGGCATCTGACTGCGTCGCCGTCGCGGTCGACTTGTGAGGATGGTTCACTTGCTTCATGATGCAAGTGTATCGCCGACCAGGACCATGTCAAGCATGCACCGGCGTTGGTTGGTCGCCGGGCTTGGAGTCCTTCGTCAGGTCATGGCTGCGCTTGTGCACGTGGTGCGCCAGCATGAACGCGACGCCGTCGTCGAGCGTGCGTTGCACCTTGGGCGTGCGGCGCTCCGGCGGTATCTCGGCCAGCGCCTTCAGGGCCTTGACCACGCCCATGTGGCAG
>PMKX01000184.1:13544-18537 GCA_003158705.1 Actinomycetota bacterium | reverse complement strand
CGTGGCCGTACTGGCCGGTGTCGACGTGAGCGGCGGCCACCTCTGGGCGGTGGCCGAGCTTCTCGTCGTGGCCGTCTGCTACGCCGTCGGCCCGCTCATCATCAGCAGACGGCTCGCCGACCTGCCCGGCCTGGGCGTGGTGGCCGCGTCGCTTGTCGTCACGGCCGCCGTGTACGCGGCGCCCGCACTCACTCACCTGCCCGCCTCGGTCTCGCTGGAGACCGTGGGCGCCGTCGCGACATTGGCCGTGGTCTGCACGGCGGTCGCCTTCGTCTTGTTCTTCGCCCTCATCGTCGAGGTCGGTCCGGCACGCTCCACCGTCATCACCTACGTCAATCCACTCGTGGCCGTGCTGCTCGGCGTCGTGTTGCTCGGCGAGTCCTTCACGGTGGGCATGGCGGCGGCTCTGCCGCTGATCGTGGCCGGGTCGGTCCTGGGCACGGCGCCCTCGTTGCATCGGGCGGGGAAGCCGGCCTCGCCGCACACGTAGGTTCCCGTCGCTCCCGTGGCCGGCACCGGCCTGTGCACAAATCGGGCAACGGTCCGCTCACCACGACTGTTGCCCCGCGCAGCGGCGCACGTATAGGATGAGGCCGCTTCTCCGAGCACACGCGCCTACGGGCAGTCGCCTAGGGAGCCTGTGCCGTTAGGGTGCCGCCGGAAACGACGGCGCCTCCCAGTGCGGAAAGGAGAGCGCCCGAGTAGGGGCCGTTCCGCATAGGGGATGGCCCTTTTCTTGTGCCCTCCCTCATGCCGGTCTCCTCTTCTCGTGCCCTCCCCGCTTTGGGATCAAGAAGCCCTGCGAAAGTGGGGCTGCAACCGTCTCGAAGTCGATGAGCGAACGTGTTTGGAGGGTGACATGGCAAGACGCGTTCTTGCGCTCGCATGGGGTGTCCTTGGCCTGGCTCTGGCCGCGGTGCTGGTCATCGGCTTGCTTGCCCCTGTCTCTGCATCCGCGGGCGGCAAGCACAAGCCTCGTTCCCGCTCCATTGTGCTCCAGGTCGACTACAACGGCATACCCGTCAGGACCTACACCGTCGCTCAGCTTCAGGCTCTGACGCCGTTCCCCGGCTACGCCGGCTTCATGAAAAGCACCGGCACCATCATCGGCCCCGACGCCGTCACCGGCGTGAGAGTCACCGACATCGTGGCCGACGCCCTGGGCACGCCGCTGACGGCAAGCGAGTCGGTCGACGTGGCCGATGCCAACCCCGCCGACCCCTATGACGTGATCCTCTCCTACGACCAGCTGGTCAACCTCACGGGCTTCGCGATGTACAACGCCACGACCGGCAACCCCGTGGCCATCTCCAGCCTCACGGGGCCGCTGGCCACCCTGCTCGTCTACAGCGACCCCCTGCAACGCGTCATGCCGGCCGCTACTGCCGGCCCGCTGCGTTTCATGATCGTCGATGCCACGTCCGAGAACGCGGTGATGTACAGCCAGGCCAGCGTCTATCACGTGAACTTCCTCAACGTGATCGACCCTGGCGGCGCCAGGTAGCGGTGGAGCAGAAGTGAACCCGCACAACGTCGTAGCCGGCCATCTCCTGAGCGAGTCCAGGGCCGGAGATCGTAGCCTATTCATACGGAGGGAAATCATGGTCGCACGTGTCCCACAGTCGATGAGAAAACGTGTTCGGAGGGTGACATGGTAAGGCGCGTCTTTTCGCATATGCCGGGCGCGATGGGTCTGGCCTTGGCCGCGGTAGTGATCATGGGCTTGGCAGTGCCTGCCTCCGCCCTCGCGTGTCCTGGGCACAATCATCGCCCCGCCCCCAAGTACCTCGTCTCCGCGAGCAACTACGCGCCGGTGGCCGGGACCGCTGTGACCATCAGCGCGCGGCTGACGACTCCGTGTTGGTGGCCGTTCTTCACGTCTCATGTCAAGGTCACGTGGAGCAAGACGGGCGCGGGTGGATCGTTCAGCTCTGCTACCAGCACCACGAACTCACACGGCATCGCCACGGTCACATTCACCACGGGCACCACTGCCGGCACGCACTACACGGTGACGGCGACCGATGGCTGGCGCAGAACCGGCACCAGCCCCACGATCACCACGATCGCCGGCGCCGCTGCGCACATAGCCCTCAACGCCGGCAACAACCAGTCGGCCACGGCCGGCACACCGGTGAGCACACTCCCGAGCGTCATCGTCACCGACGCGCATGGTAACCCCGTCCCTGGTGTGAGCGTCACCTTCGCGGTGGCCTCGGGCGGCGGCTCCGTGACCGGCTCGTCGGCCACCACCAACTCTGCCGGCATCGCCATGGTCGGTAGCTGGACGTTGGGTGCCAGCGCCGGTGCCAACACCTTGACGGCCACCAGCGGTACCCTCAGCGGCTCTCCGGTGAACTTCACTGCCACCGCGACGACGGGACCCGCCACGCAGATCGCGCTCAACGCCGGCGACGGTCAGTCGGCCACAGCCGGCACGGCCGTGAGCGCGCCGCCGAGCGTCATCGTGACCGACGCTCACGGCAACCCCGTCAGCGGCGCCAGTGTCACTTTCACCGTCGTCTCCGGCGGCGGGTCAGTGACCGGCTCGCCGGCGACCACCAACGCCGCCGGCATCGCCACGGTGGGGAGCTGGACCCTGGGCGCCACTGCCGGCGCCAACACGCTGACAGCCACCAATGGCAGCCTCAGCGGCTCGCCGGTGACCTTCCACGCCACCGGCACAGCCGGGCCCGCTGCCCAGATCGCCCTCAACGCCGGCGACAATCAGTCTGCCACAGCCGGAACGGCCGTGAGCACAACGCCGAGTGTCATCGTCGAAGACACGAACAACAACCCCGTCAGCGGCGTCAGTGTCACGTTTACCGTGGCCTCGGGCGGTGGCTCCGTGACCGGCTCGCCGGCGACCACGGACGCCGCCGGTATCGCCACAGTGGGTGGTTGGACGTTGGGCGCCTCCGCTGGCGCCAACACGCTGACGGCCGCGAGCGACAGCCTCAACGGTTCGCCGGTGACCTTCCACGCCACCGGCACTGTTGGTGACGCTACCCAGATCGCACTCAACCACGGCGACGGTCAGTCGGCCAGTGCCGGCACGGTAGTCGGCACGCCGCCGAGCGTCATTGTCACCGACACTAACAACAACCCCGTCGCCGGCGTGAGCGTCACCTTCACCGTGGCCTCGGGCGGCGGCTCCGTGAGCGGCTCACCGGCGACCACCAACGCCGCCGGCATCGCCACGGTGGGGAGCTGGACCCTGGGCGCCACTGCCGGCGCCAACACGCTGACAGCCACCAATGGCAGCCTCAGCGGCTCGCCGGTGGCCTTCACCGCCACCGGCAACGCCGGCGTGCTGCAAGTGCAGTACAACGGCACGCCGGTCAGGGCCTACAGCATGGCCGAGCTCCAGGCTCTCTCGCCCTTCACCGGCTCGGCAGGCTTCCGCAAGAGCACCGGCACCATCGTCGGCCCCGATGCCGTGACCGGCGTCAAGATCACCGACGTCGTGGCCGATGCGCTGGGGACACCGCTGACGACGGCCGAGTCGGTCGCCGTGGCCGCTGTGCCGCCTGCCTCGGCCTACAACAAGACCTTCTCCTACGACCGGCTGGTCAACTTCACCGGCTTCACCATGTACGACGCGTCGGCCAACACGCCGGTCGCCATCTCGAGCCTCACAGGACCGCTGGCCGTCAGCCTGATCTACAGCGACCCCCTGGGTCGCGTCATGGCGGCAGGCAGCGGTCCGCTGCGTTCGGTGATCGTCGACGCTGCGTCTGAGAACGTGGTCATGTCGCCGAGCAGCGACAGCGTCTCCAACGCGAACCAGCTCAACGTGACAGGACCCTGATCGTGATGGCGGCGAACGGTACCGTCTCGTCGCCTGCCACCATCACGGTTCCTGAAAGACAGCCTGGCAAGTGACCCAGGCGCGATAGGCAAGAAGCGACGGGCCGGCCTGCAGGCCGGCCCGTCGCTTTCGTACGGCGCCTCCAGCGGCTCCGCTGCGCATCGCCGACTTCCCCAAGCTCATGCGTGCCTGTGTGACGAAGGTGCTAGCATACGCGTGCATTGGTTGAGCGGGGGCTCGGACGGCACGGCGTCTTTGGCAATGAGGGCCTGCCGGCGTTCCTCGAGCGAGGAGGCCGTGGTGAGAACTACATGCATGTCGTGGCGTCGAGCGGGGCTGGCCGCCGTGACGCTGCTCCTGCTGACCGGTCTGGCCGGGAGCATCGCCTCGGCACTGGCCGCGTCGCCGAGCGCCAGTGCTCCGCCTGCCAACGGCAAGGTGACGCTGAGAGTCGGTTGGCTCGGCGAGCCCGACAACCTGAATCCCTTCATCGGCGGCGCGACCGGGCTGGAGTCGTACACCGTGTGGGACAACAACTACGACCCACTGGTGGGGCTGAACCCAACCGATCTCAAGCCGAGCAAGGACGTGGGGCTGGCCGACGACTGGGCGAGCACACCCGACGGCAAGCGCTGGACGTTCACCATTCGCCCGAACGTCAAGTGGCAGGACGGCCAGCCTTTGACGGCCAGGGACGTCGCCTTCACGATCGATTTGATCGTCGACAACCAGGACCCTAGCTGGATCAGCTATCTCCAGACGGTCAAGAAGGCGACTGCGGTCGACGACACGCACGTGGAGATCTTGTGCAAGCAGCCGGCGCCGGGCATGCTGGTCAACCTGGCGGCTGTCCCCATCTTGCCCGAGCACATCTGGTCGAAGATGTCGTACCAGGCGGCCGCCAGGAGCTTCGTCAACAAGCCGCCGATCATCGGCAGCGGCCCGTTCCAGTGCACGCAGTGGAAGAAGTCCAACTTCCTGGTCATGGAGGCCAACAAGAGCTACTGGCGCGGCGCGCCGCACATCGACCAGATCGTCTTCGAGGACTACACGAACGCCGACACGATGGGCCAGAACATGAAGGCCGGCGCGATCGACGCCTGCGGCGGCCTTCTGCAAGCGCAGATGCAGACGCTCCCACACACCCCCGGCATCACCGCCCGCGCGGTCCGCGCCAACGAG
>PMKX01000184.1:11737-13447 GCA_003158705.1 Actinomycetota bacterium | reverse complement strand
TACCCGCTCAAGAACGGCGTGCGCCTCGACAAGACCGGCAAGCCCATCACGCTGCGGCTGTTTGCGCGCAACGAGTATGCGCCGAGCATCCCTTGCGGCAAGTTCATCACTGGGTGGTTCCGCCAGCTGGGCCTCAACGTCGTCCTCTCAGCCATGGACGACGGTGCTCTCACAGCGGCGCAGTACAACACCGTGAAGGGCAAGTTCACGCCCAACTACGACATGTTCATCTGGGGCTGGTACCTCGACATAGACCCCGGCATCGAGATGGCCTACCTGTGCACCGACCAGATCAACGGCTGGAGCGACTCGGCATGGTCGTATCCGCCCTATGACAGCCTCTACAAGCAGCAGGCCGTGGAGATGGACCAGCCCACGCGGCTGCAGGACATCTACAGGCTGCAGCAGATGATCTACGAGCAGTCGCCTTACATCCCGCTGGCCTACGCGGACGACACCGAGGCTTGGAACACCAGCCGCTGGACGGGCTGGATCGCAACGCCTGCTCCCAACGGCAACGTGGTGTTCCCGGAGTATGGGTACGGAAGCTACTTCACGGTCAAGCCCGTCACGGGTGCCAAGACGAGCCAGGCCGGTAGGACCGGCGTGTTGGTCGCGATCATCGCGGGTGCGGTGGTCGTGCTGGCGGTGGCCGTCTTCGTCGTGGTGAGGAAGAGGCGTCCGCCTGAGGCCACCGAGGTCTAGACGCGCTTCCCGTTCGAGAGGCGGGGGTCAGGGTCGTTGCGGTCGTCATCACGGGAATGGGAGGCGTGACATGAAAGCGCTCATCTTGGCCGGCGGCTCGATGGAGTGCGCCGACATGTACTACGCCAGCCGCTTTCTCTCCTACGACCCCTTCGTCTACATCGAGACGGGCGGGCGACGCTGCCTGGCGGTCTACTGTCAGGAGGTCGAGCGCGCCGCGGCCGACTCCGGCGCCGACGAGGTCTGGGATCAGGACGAGTTCCTGGCGACGTCGGAGACCGACGCCGTCTCGCCGGGCATGTGGCTGCCTGCCGTGGTGGTGGGCGCCGCCCAGCGCGTGGGCGTCACCGCGGCCGTGGTACCCGACTGGTTCCCGACGGCCGGCAGCGATGCGCTGCGCGCCGCCGGCATCGAGGTGACGGTGGACGCCATGGTCATCCGCAGCCGGCGGCGCGCCAAGTCGCCGGCCGAGGTGGTGGCCATCGAGGGCGCGCTGCGCGTCACCGAGGCCTCGCTGGAGCTCATCCGCGCGCGCCTGCGGCAAGCGTCCACCAGCGCCGGCGGGGTGCTGCAGCTCGAGGGGCAGGCGCTCACCTCGGAGATACTGCACAACGAAGTGCGGGCGCTGTACGCCATGCACCGCTGCGAGGGCGAGTTGCCCATCATCGCCGGCGGTGCCCAGGGGGCCGAGGGGTTCGGCATCGGAGCCGGCCCTCTGCGCGCCGGTGAGCCCATCGTCTGCGATATCTTCCCGCGCCACAGCGAGACGCGTTTCTACGGCGACATGACACGCGTGTTCTGCGTCGGCGAGCCGCCGCCTGAACTGGCGCGCGTACACGACAGCGCGCGCCGCGCCAACGAGCTGGGGCGCGCGCTGGTGCGGCCCGGCGTGCGCGGCAGCGAAGTCTACGCGGCGGTGTGCGAGCAGCTCCGCGGCGAGGGCTACGCCACGCCGCTGCACACCGCCGCCGCGGGCGACAGCCGGGCCGTGTCCTTCGCCCCCTT
>PMKX01000184.1:0-11666 GCA_003158705.1 Actinomycetota bacterium | reverse complement strand
CCAGGTGCAGAAGCGTCTGCTTACTCGTCTCTGACGCGGATCTCGCCGGTGGCGAGCGCAGGCTTCGTTCCCGCTTCATCGTGCCCCACATCGACTACAACGGTGTACCCGGCAGGAAGCGACCGTCGCTCAGCTCCAGGCTCTGCCATCCACTTCGTCATCTGGACGCTGGACCTGGCCGCCGCCTCAGGATCAGACCCGACAGCGCTGCACCTGCCGCCGGGGAGCGTCGTCCGCTCGGCCCTGCGGCATCGGGGATGGTGAGCTATCATGGGGGAGATGCGAGCGAGCGACCGTCACCCACGGCTGAGCGCCCGATTGGCCTGCTGCGCCGTGCTCGCGGCCCTTGCGGCTTTGGGCATCGTCGTGCAGCCGGCGAGCGCCATCATGCCGCCGGGGAGTGCCGCCGCTCACGTGCCGCTGATCACGCTGCCTCGGCCGCCGGGCACGCCGCTGTCGCGGTCGGCGGGCAGCGGCGCGATCCGGTCAAAGAACTGGTGCGGCTACGCCGCTACCAGTGGCCCGTACATATCCGTGCGGGCCACCTGGGCTCAGCCGGCGATCCTGGCCACGAGCGAGGCTGGCTCCAACGTCGCCTTTTGGGTCGGCCTCGACGGCACCAGCGACCTCAACCCCACCGTGGAGCAGATCGGCATCGACTGCTCCTGGAGTGGCAACAGGGTCACCTATTTCGCCTGGTACGAGATGTTTCCGGCGCACGCGCACCCGATTCCCAGCAGCTCTATCACTGTTCATGCGGGTGACGTGTTCACTGCCAGCATCACGTATGGGACCGACTTCACGCTGACGCTCACCGACCAGACGACCGGCAAGTCCTTCACCACTCAGCAGACGCTCACGGTTGCGCAGCGCCTCTCCGCCGAGATCATCGCCGAGGCGTCGTCGAACGCGTTGGGCGTGCTACCGCTGGCCGACTTCGGACTCGTCGCCTTCAGCGACTGCACCGTGGACGGGCAGCCGTTGAGCGACTCTAGCCCCGAGGTCATCGACCTGGTCAACAGCGACGGTACGTGGGAGCTTGCCGTGCCCTCGGCCCTGGGAGGCGACGGCGAAGACTTCTCGGTGGCCACCGACCATACCCCGCCGAGCACCATCGCCGGTGGCCTGGCGGCCAGCGCCAGCTTGGGCTGGATCAACCACGCCCAGACGGTGACCCTGACCTCGGCCGACAACCCGGGCGGCTTCGGCGTGTACCCCGCCTACTACACCGTCGATGGCGGCAGCACGCAGACCTCTGCAGCTCCCTTCGCCGTCTCTGCCGCCGGCAGCCACGTCGTGACCTACTGGTCGGTCGACAACGCCGGCAACGTCGAGCCCGCTCATGCCGGCTATGTCAACATCGACACCACGGCGCCGACCACCAGGGTCGATGCTGCCACCGTCAAGCATGAAAGGACGGTCCGTCTGCGCTGCAAGGTCAAGGATCGCCCTCCCAGCTGCGGCAACGCGATCGTGACCCTCAGGATCTTCCAGGGAAACACGCTGAAGAAGAGGCTCGCTCTGGGCAGCTGCGTCACCAACGCCTTCTTCCCGACCGCCTGGAAGTGCACCCTGGCCAAGGGCAGCTACACGATGAAGCTCTACGCTACCGACGCCGCCGGCAACGTGCAGTCCAAGGTCGGCGCCGCCACGCTCACCGTCAAGTAGGTCCGCGGGCGGGGGCTTTCCCGTCCGTGATGGTTTACAAGAGTAATTAGCATGGTAAAGTATAGGCCATGTCTGCCAACCCGGACTCCACGGACTCCACGACTGCCCCGGCGAATGCTGCCGGCGGCGCTCGGCTTGACGACCCCGAACTCGCGGCGCGTCTGCGCCTGGTGCTCAACCGTTTGGCTCGCCGGCTGCGCAGTCAGACGCCCGAGGACCTGAGTCCGTCGCTCACCTCAGCCCTGGTGACCCTCGAGTTGCGGGGGCCGATCACCCTGGGCCAGCTGGCCGTTCACGAGCGCGTGACGCCGCCAAGCGTGACGCGCATGGTGGCTTCGCTCGAGGAGCGCGGTCTTGTGCAGCGCGAGGTGGACCCGGCCGACCGTCGCATCGCCCGCGTCAGCCTGACCACGGCGGGAGCGCGCACGGTTCAGCGCACGCGCACCCGCAAGACCGCCTATCTGGCAAAGAAGCTGCGCAAGCTCGACGAGTCGGAGCTCGCCGTCGTGCGGCAGGCGCTGCCGGTCCTCGAGCGCCTGCTCGAGGACGATCATTGAGCGCCGTTTCGCGCAGAGGCGGCACGCGCTGCGGGCCGGGGAGCGGGCGTCGCCGGCCCGCGTTCCTGGAGCGCATGTTCCGCTCTCTGCGCACGCGCAACTACCGCCTTTGGTTCTTCGGCCAGACCGTCTCCCAGAGCGGCACCTGGATGCAATCGGTGGCCCAGTACTGGCTGGTCCTCGAGCTCACGCACAGCGCCTTCGATCTAGGCGTCACGGCGGCGCTCCAGTTCGCTCCCGTGCTCTTGTTTGGCACCATCGGCGGCCTCGTGGCCGATCGCTTCGACAAACGCAGGGTGCTGCTCGTCACCCAGACGGCCTTCACGGCGCAGGCCGCTGTGCTCTGGCTGCTCGTCGCCAGCGGCTCCGTGCGCCTGTGGATGGTCTGGGCGCTGGCCTTGGCCTACGGCTTCATCAACGTCGCCGACAACCCCTCGCGCCAGAGCTTCGTGGTCGAGATGGCCGGCCCCGACGATCTGGCCAACGCCGTCGCTCTGAACAGCGTCATCGTCAACGTGTCGCGGATCGTCGGCCCGGCCCTCGCCGGCATCTTGATCGCCACCGTGGGCCTGTCTTGGGCCTTCCTGGTCAACGCGGTCTCCTTTGCGGCGGTGATCGGTGCGCTGTATGCGATGCGACCATCCGAACTGCACCGCCGGCCCCCGGTGGGTCGCGCCAAGGCGCAGATTCGTGCCGGCTTGCGCTATGCCTGGCAGGCCTGGGAGCTGCGCGTGCCGCTGCTCATGATGGCCGTCATCGGCACGCTCGCCTACAACTTCAGCGTGATCCTGCCGCTCTACGCGCACGACGTGTTTCGTCGTGGCGCCGGGACCTACAGCGCCTTGACCGTGGCCATGGGCATCGGCGCCCTGGCCGGTGGGTTGACCATCGCCGCGCGTCGGCGGCCGAGCCATAGGTTGCTGGTGGTCGTCACTCTCGCCTTCGGTGTGCTCATCCTAGCGGTGGCGGCGGCGCCGACCTTGCCGCTCTGCTTGGTGCTGCTGGTGCTCATGGGTGGCACCAGCGTGATGTTCATCGCCACGGCCAACTCGTTGCTGCAGCTCAACTCGAGCGGCGCCATGCGCGGCCGCGTGATGGCGCTCTGGGCCGTCGTCTTCCTGGGTTCGACGCCTATCGGTGCGCCGCTGATCGGCTTCCTCGCCGAACAGTACGGCGCGCGCTTCGCGCTGGGTGTGGGGGGCGTCGCGACCCTGGCGATCGCCGTCTGGGCGGGCTTCGCCCTGCGTCGCATCCGTAACACGCGTGTGGCCGCGGCCGAGGACGCGGCGGCGGCGGTTCTCGCCTCGGCGGACTACCCGGCGATCGACGTGAACGTTCTCGAGGGAAGTGTCGGCCGAGGCCGCTGACGGCGGCGTGGCTCCGGTCCTTCACCGTCGCTCTCGCCGTCGCTCAGTCCAAAACCTGTGTTGGCCACGTCACAGCTTCGGCCAGAAGCCACGCCGTCTGCTCGCCGGACTCAGCTCGGCGTGTACTTCACCCCGTTGTGCCCGGTGGTGCCGTCTATGCGCCAGCGACCGTTGACGAGCACCATGGTGTAGTCGAGCGTCCAGTCGTCTCTCGTGTCGTGGTTGGGGCCGTAGGCCGCGGCCTGCGTGCTCGTGAAGGTGACGTAGGCGACTGCCGAGGCCGTGCCCGTCCTCTTCATCCAGTGGATCACCACGTTCGAGTCCTGGGTGGTCGAGTCGCCTTCAGCGAACTTGGCGAGTGGGGCTTGCCGCTTGAGCCGCGGCGTGAACTGGTCCCAGGCCGTTTGGTAGTCGCCGGCGTTGATGGCGTTGAAGTACGTCTGCAGGTTGTCCGAGATCTGCTGCTTGTCGGCCTGCGAGAGGGCCGGCAGCGGCGTAGCGGAGTGCGACGGCGAGGGCGTTGGGCTCGGCGACGCCGAAGGCGACTCCGTCGGTGACGCGCTCACGGTGCTCGGCGACACACTGGCCGTCGCGGTCTGCACCGGCGAGGGACTGCTCGTTGGCTGAGTCTTGTTGCTCGACCCGTGGTGACGGGTGAGCAGCACGACCGCCAGGGCGGCGACGACAATGACGACCAGCACGATAACCGACACCGCGATGACGCGCGCGCGTCTGCCGCCCGGCTGCCCACCGTCGGTGGGCGGAGGCGGTGGAGGCGGTGGAGGCGGCGGCGGAGGGGGCGGAGGCGCGGGCCGTGCGTACTGGGGCGGCGCGTACTGGGGCGGCACGCGCTGGGGCGGCGCCGGAGGCACCGCCGCCGCGCGCATGGCCATTGTGCCGGCTTCGCTTGACGGTGGCAGAACGACCGTGGCCGCGTCCGCAGACTGAGGCAGGACGGCTGTGGTGGTGTCCGCGGCGTCGGCCCCGGTCGCCGCCGGGACCGTCGCTTCCGTTGCCGCGCCGGTGTGAGCCGGCGGCGGCCAGCCCTCTACCGGCGAGCCGCAGCGGGCGCAGAAGAGGTCGTCGGCCGCGAGCTCGCCGCCGCAAGACCAGCAGAAGCGCGCCGGCGGTGGCGCGGGAGCGCCGCAGACAGGGCAGAACTTGGCGTCGGGCTCGAGCTCGCGGCCGCACTTCCGGCACTCGCTCATGACGTGGCCTCCTCCTCCGCGTCGCTCACGATGAGGCCTCGTCTGCCGCTTCACTCATGGCGTTGCCTCGTCCTCTGCCTCTTGCGGCTCGACCGAAAGGTGCGGCATGCGACGGTCGATGGCGGCCGGCAGCCACCAGTTGGCCTTCTTGAAGAGATGCATCATCGACGGCACGAGCACCGTGCGCAACACGAAGGCGTCGAGCAGCACGGCGCCGGCGAGCCCTATGCCGAACTCGGCGATCACCCGCTGGCCGCCGAAGACGAACGCCAGGAACACGCTGATCATGATCGCCGCCGCCGCCGTGATGACTCGCCCGGTCGTCGCNNAACACCTGGTAGTCCATCGAAAGCCCGAAGAGCAGCGCCAGCATGATCACCGGCAGGAACGCCTCCACCGGCCCGGCCCGGCCGAGCCCGAGCGCCTCCGACAGCCAGCCCCACTGGAAGAGCGCTACGACGACACCGAACGCGGCGCCGGCGGCCAGCAGGTTCATCACGGCGGCCGTGGCCGGGACCAGCAGACTGCGGAAGGCGATGAGCAGGAGCACGAAACCCAGGCCGATGATGACGCCGATGAAGAGCGGCAGCTTGCCGGTGATGATGGCGGCGAAGTCGTCGAAGATGGCCGTGGAGCCGCCGACCAGCACCCGCAGGCTGCTGCCCTGTTCGGCCGCCGGGATCACATCCTTGCGCAGATGCTTGATCAGATCGCTCGTTTGCACGTCTTGGGGGGCGGTCGTGGGGATCACCTGCACGATCGCCACCTTGGCTCCCGGGGTGGCCGGGAACGGCACCACGGCAGCCACGTCGGGCACAGACGGCAGGGCGGCCGTCAGCCGGGCCAGGGCGGCGGTGTCGGCCGGCGAGCTCGTCTGGGCCACCAGCAGGAGGGGGCCGTTGAAGCCCGGTCCGAACCCTTGGGCGAGCAAGTCGTAGGCTTTGCGCGTGGTGGAGCCGGCGCGGTCGTTGCCGGCATCCGAAAGGCCCAGTCGCAGCGAGAGGACCGGGCTGGCCAGGGCGAGCATGAGGATGACGGCGCCCAAGGCGAGCAATACCGGCCGCCGCGACACGAAGCCCGCCCAACGCACCCAGAAGCCGGAGCCGTGGCCTTCCTGTCCGCCGTGGGTGCTGAGCCGCTGGCGCTCGCGGCGGCTGAGCACTCGCCGGCCCATGAAGCCGAGCATCGCCGGCAGCAACGTCAGTGCGGTGGCGATGGTCAGCACGACCGTGATGACCACCTGGAAGGCCAGACCGTTGAGGAAGCTGAGCCGCAGGACCAGCAGCCCGAGGAGCGCGATGCACACGGTGGCGCCGGCGAAGAGCACGGCTCGTCCGGAGGTGTTGAGCGCCCGGACGGCCGCCTCTTCCGGAGGCAGGCCGGCCTTCAGGCCCTCGCGGTGTCGCGTGACGATGAACAAGGAGTAGTCGATGCCGACGCCCAGACCGACCAGGGCCGCCAGCGTAGGAGCTATGGGGGAGACGTTGATCAGGTGCGAGAAGAGGTCGCCGGCGAACGCTCCGGTCCCCAGCGCCACGCCGGCGGCTACCAGAGGCAGCGCCATGGCGAGCAGAGAACCGAAGGCGATGAGGATGATGATGGCGGCCGCGATGAGGCCGAAAGCCTCGCTGTTGGACGGCGGCGTCTGCAGGACCTCCTCGATGGCCTGGCCGCCTATCTCGACCTGGAGGCCGTGCGTGCGGGCGCTCGCGACCAAGTTGATCACGTGCTGTACGGCGGCCTTGGGCAGCTCCTGCGCCAGTTTGGTGAAGACGACGGTGGCGTAGGCGGTCTTGGCGTCCTTGCTGATCTGGGTGGCGCCGGTGGGCACGTAGGGGCCGCGCACGGCGGCCACCGTCGGCGCCGCCGCCACCTTCTGCAGCAAGGTCTGTAGGCGCGCCATCACGGCCGGGTCGTTCACGGTCCCGTTCTGCACGTGCCAGACGATGGTGTCTGAGTCGCCGGCCTGCTTGGGCAGCGCCGCGGTGAGCAGATTGAGTGCCCGCGTCGACTCCGACCCCGGCAGCGTGAAGGTGTTGGAGTAGGAACTGCCTACCGCGCGCTCGACGCCAATGACCGAGAGCAGCACGGCCAGCCAAGCGATGACGACGATGATGCGGTGCCGGTAGCACCAGCGAGCGAATGCAGCCACGTTTGTCTCCTACGTTGTGTACATGTTGTTGGGTGGGGCCAAGGGGCTAGGTACCTGGGAGTGTACCTCAGAGAATGCGCGAAGCCGACCCGGCGTTTGTTACCGGCTCGCCCTGGTGACAAGACGGTATGACCAAGGCGTCGACATCTGAGGTGCGGGTCGGGGAGCGCGTCGGCAGCGACATGCTGGATGAAGGCCGCGGTCTCGTGGACGCGGCGCGCTCCGAGGGTCTCACCTTGCGTCTGCTCGGCGGCCTGGCCGTGCGCGAGCACTGCCGTACCCACGAGCTCTGCGAGCGCGACTACTCCGACCTGGACATGGTCGCTCCGGCCAAGCAGGCGCGCCGGCTGGCGGCGGTGTTCGCCGGCTTCGGCTATGCCGAGAACTTCGCCGTGCGCACCGCCGCGGCCGGCGCCCAGATGCAGTTCGTGCGCCCCTGTGAACACGGAGGCGAACCGGCTCCGGGCGCGGCCCACGCCGACGACCACATCGACGTCTTCCTCGACAACTTCCACATGGACCACCGCATCGCTTTGGCCCGCCGCCTCGAGATCGAGCCCTACACCATCTCGCTCAGTGACCTTCTGCTGACCAAGCTGCAGATCTTCAAGCTGAACGAGAAGGACCTGCGCGACATCGTCACCCTGCTCGGTGACGTCGAGGTGGGCGACGAGGATGCGCCCGGGCTCATCAACGGCCGCTACATCGGCGGCCTCTGCGCCCAGGACTGGGGTCTCTTCTACGACGTCACCATCAACCTGGCGCGCGTGGGCGAACGAGCCACGAGCTTCCACTTGAGCGACTCCCAGCTGGAGCGCCTGCGGCGTGGCGTCACGCGGCTGATCGCCGCCATCGACGCTGCGCCCAAGAGCGTGCACTGGCGTCTGCGCGCTCGCGTCGGCACGCGCACTGCGTGGCACGACGAGCCTGACGGCCAGGAGTGACCCTTCCGGCTGCTACACCGTAGCATCGTGCTAGACTGACCGTGTTTGTGCTGCCGTATCGTGTGATGGGGGGACCGCCGCCATGAAACGCGCTCCGCTGGTCTGCTTTGCCTGTCTCGCTCTCCTTCTCGCTCTCCTTGCTGCCGCTCCAGCCTGGGCACCCGTGTCCACCAGCGACGGTGTCTGGGTCTGGCAGAACCCGCTGCCGCAGGGCAACCTGCTGGACGGTGTGGCATTCCCCGACGCGACTCATGGCTGGACGGTGGGCGGCGCCGGCATGATTCTCGCCACCACAGACGGCGGCGCCACGTGGATCGTGCAGGGTTCGGGCACAACAGACGACCTTTCCGCGGTCACGTTCGTGGACGCCACCCATGGCTGGGTGGTGGGCGCTGCCGGCAGAATCCTGGCCACCACAGACGGCGGTGCCCACTGGAGAAAGCAGAGGTCGGGCACCGCGGTCGACCTTTCGGGTGTCGCTTTCACCGACGCGACTCACGGCTGGGCGGTCAGCGGCAGCTATGGTGTGAACGAGGCTGCCATTCTCTCAACGAGCGACGGTGGCGCCAACTGGACGACGCAGTGGTCAGGCAAGCCTGACCTGCAGCTCTACGCCGTCTCCTTCCCCGACGCTTCCCACGGTTGGGTAGTGGGCATCGACTGGGACACGGGCAAGGGCACCATCCTGGCCACCGCTGACGGCGGCGCCCACTGGACCAAGCAGAAGTCGGGTACGAGGCACCGCCTCTATTCGGTTGCATTCCCGGACGCCTCTCACGGCTGGGCGGTGGGCGGTCGTGGCACCATGCTGGCCACCACTGACGGTGGCGCCCACTGGACAAGGCTGACCTCGGGCACCACGAGTGACCTCTCCGCCATCACTTTCCCGGACGTCAGTCACGGCTGGGCGGTGGGCGGTAGCGGCACTATTCTCGCCACCACTGACGCTGGCGCGCACTGGGCAACGCAGAGCTCAGGCACTACGGCCGACATCTGCGGCGTCTCCTTTCCTGACACTTCCCACGGCTGGGCGGCGGGCGGTAGCGGCACTATTCTCGCCACCACTGACGCTGGCGCGCACTGGACCAGCCAGAGCTCGGGCGGCATGGCCTTCCTGTCACGCGTCACCTTCGCTGACGCCAGCCACGGCTGGGCTGTGGGCTACGACTCGGATGCGAAGAAGGCTGTCATCCTGGCCACCACAGACGGCGGGGCCGTCTGGACACAGCAGAGTCCGCGCACGAGGCACGATCTCCTTTCCGTCGCCTTTCCTGATGCCTCCCACGGCTGGGCGGTGGGCGATCAAGGCACCATAGTGGCTACAACCGACGGCGGCGCCCTGTGGAGAAAGCAGAGCTCGGGCACGAAGGTCGAGCTGTCCGGCATCGCTTTTCCCGACACCAGCCACGGTTGGGCAGTGGGCACCTCCTACAACAACAACTACGACGCCACCGGCGACGTGATCCTCGTTACCTCAGACGGTGGCGCCCACTGGAGAAAGCAGTGGTCGGGCACGAAGGCTGGGCTGTGGGGCATCGCCTTCCCGGATGTCAACCACGGCTGGGCGGTGGGCGGGAACACGGGCAGCCACGGGAAGGTCGGCAGAAGCATGATTCTGGCCACCACAGACGGCGGTGCGCACTGGAGAAAGCAGAGGCCGGGCATGAAGGCCGACCTCAGCGCCGTTGCTTTCCCCAATGCCACACATGGCTGGGCGGTCGGCGGGAGCAACCGAGGCAGTGTGATTCTCGCTACCACAGACGGCGGTGCTCACTGGCGCAGGCAAGGCCCGGGTAGCAGGACGGACGGCGCCGTTCTCTGCGACGTCTCCTTCGCTGACGCCTCCCACGGCTGGACAGTGGGCGTCCGGCTTGATTTGAACTCGGCAACGTTGACGGCGGCAGGCGTCGTTCTGGCTACTTCGAACGGCGGCGCCACGTGGACGGAGCAGAACGCGGGCACGAGCAATCCCCTGTTAGGCGTCGCCTTCGCCGACGTCTCCCACGGCTGGGCGGTGGGCTGGGGCGGCACTATCCTCGCTACCACTACCGGTGGTGAGGCACGCGCAGCGGCACGCCATCGCTAGCGTCTTGAGCGTCTAGGTCGTTCGCCGCCTGCTCGCCACCGGCTGGTCGCACCGAGCCATCTGTAGCTCGGCTGACGTCACCAAGCACGGCGATCGGTTGTCCTGGTCGCGGCCTCTGCTGGCCGCGGGTCTTGCCGCCGGCGCTACTCGTCTCGCAGGCCCGGGTAGGACCCGCCTCGATCAGTCTTCCTACTCCAGAGGGGTCTCGTTATGCCACCAATCTCCAAGCGGTTCGCGGCCGAGTTGTTCGGTACGTTCTGGCTGGTGGGCGGCGTCATCGGCGGCGTCGTGTACCGCCTCCTCTTTGAGCGGTCCCAGGCTGAGGCCGCGCCGGCGGCGGAACAAGCCTAGGCAAAGGACGCGGGCTCGTCCCTCAGTCGCGCGGCCTCCGCGTGCGCCAGTGGAAGAACGCCCCGATGACCATGCCAAGCAGCAAGCCCAGGATGGCCGCGAAGAGCACCAGCCAGACAAGTGATACCAACGAGGAACCGAACACCCAGCTGACCTTGACGCGGCCCGTGTTGGCGAGCACCAGCGCGATCAAGCAGATAAGGAGTACGATCGCGGCGCCGGCATAGAGGTACAGGCGCGCCCGGCGGGCTTTGCGGCTGAAACGCGCGCCAGGTGTCTCGGTCGCGGTCTCTGTCTGGCCGGAGGGTGGTTCGCTGGGTTCC
Organism: Actinomycetota bacterium; assembly: GCA_003158705.1. Classification (GTDB taxonomy): domain Bacteria; phylum Actinomycetota; class Thermoleophilia; order UBA2241; family UBA2241; genus FEN-672. Next base: position 1,010 of record PMKX01000184.1, on the reverse strand, counting down.
ATCGTGGCCTCCATTCGTTGCTCCGCATTCTATGACAGTCGGGGAGCCGGTTCCCGTGTGCGTGCCGGCGCCGCACCTCTGTGAGCGTGTGAACAGAGGGGCGGACGCGGCCATACGTTGCACAGGCTGCGAAATGAGCGCTTAATAGCGGAAATGCCGCAACACGCTGCCGGTGAACGTGACGAGCGCTTGACGAGGCGAACCTTGACCAAGCAAGCGTGCGCGTCCACGAGCCGGCGGAGGTACGTACCGAGGAGGAACCAATGCGCAAGTATCTGATCGTCACGGCCATAGTCGTCGCCCTCGTGGTGGCCGGCGTGCTGGCGGTGGTGTTCACGGCCGGCGCCAGCACGCCGCCCGTGTCAGCTTCGTCGGCGCCGCTTACCTCGGCTGACGCCGTGCTGAAAGCCGCCGCCTCAGCCACCGAGAACGTCACCAGTGGCGCCGGCCACTTCCGCATAGAGATCACGCCCAAGGCTGACGCCGGCGCCACCGGCATGCTGGCAACCATCGCCAACAAGCCTATCGTGCTCACCGGCACGGTGGCGGCTGACGCCAAGGCCAAAGCTGCCGAGGCGACGGTCACCATCACGGCCGCCAACGGCGGCATCTCCACTCAGGCGGCGGTGCGCTGGCTGGGCGACAAAGGCTGGCTGGAGTACGGCGGCCTCTGGTACGACCTGCCGCCGCAGCTTCTCCAGAAGGCCCACCAGGCACAGGCCCAGCACGAGCAGCAGTCAGTGCCCAACATCACGCCGGCAGACCTCGGCATCGACCCCCACACCTGGCTCCCCGGCCTGAGTCTCGTAGGTACGGAGACCGTGGACGGCGTCTCGGCATACCACGTCACCACCGGCTTCGATGTGAGCAGGATCGCCGCCGACGCCATCAAGATCGTCGAGAGCCCGCAGGTGCAGAAGATGCTGGCGGCGCACATGCCGGCCAAGCACATGGCGCAGATGGAGCGCGGCTTGGCCAGCGGCAAGCTCGGCGATGTGCCGGCGATGGCC
>PMKX01000105.1 GCA_003158705.1 Actinomycetota bacterium | reverse complement strand
CAGCAGGTACTGGTCGAGCTTCTCGTACTCGTCCTTGCCGGGCGACGTGGCCTGCGCATCGGGATGCGCATCCTCGACGACGCCCTCGTCGCCGGTCACCTGTGCCTGCCCGGGAGGCATCTCGAGGTCGAGAGGATCGGTGTGCCCGTGGTCGTCGGCAGTCATCAAGTCTCTTTCGTCTGCCGCCGCTTGATCATCTCCACCGAGAAGTCAGCTTCGCCTTGCCGCACGGTGAACGAGTCGAGCACGCCGTCCAGAAGCTGACACAGGTCCAGGCACAACTCGGTGGTGGGCTCGACTCGCAGGCGCGCCAGCAACGCCGGCGAGCGGAACGGTCCCACCGTCACAATGAGGCGGTCGGACGCCACGTCGATCATCATCCCGTAGGTGGCGGCAGCTCCCAGCTCTGCGGCCACGCGCAGCAGCTCGCCCACCGCCAGATAAAGGTCCTCGAGGTCATCGAGAGACAGGTCGAAGCGTGCCCCGACCCCACCGACGACCATGCGGATGGGAGACAGAGAGGCGACCGTCGCCGGCACCTCGAGATGAACGCGTTCGCTCATGTCGGGCCTACGTAGTCGCCGACGAGACTGCCGCCAGCTCGCGCGTGAGCTCGTCCTGGCGCCGACGTGCCGCCCCGCGCCCCTGTTCGAGAGCCATGTGGGCGCGACGCCGCGCATCCTCGACCAGGAAGGGGATGTCGCCCACAAGCTGGCGGAGGACCGTGGCGTAGCCGACACCCGTCTGCTCGCTCTGCCGGCGCACGTACACGGCCAGTCCGGCGCCGGCCACCAAGACGCCGAGACCGACAGTACCGAAGAACCTCATGACGAAGCGCCGCCGGCGTCCGCCTCTGCCTCGGCGCCGGTGTTCGCCGCGGCGCTGTCCGCGGGCGCCGCCGTCTCGTCCCAACCACTCGGCGTCCAGCCTCCCGCGGCATCAGACTGGCGACTCTCGCCGCGACTGAAGAACGACGAGAACGCCTGCGTGACGCCGGCGCCGAACGACGCCGCCTTGCGTGCCGGCGCGCTGATGGCGCTCTCGACCGCCTTGGCCGCGGAATCGACTTTCTCGGTGAGGTCGACGACAGCCTGCGTGATCTCTCCCACCTTTTGAAGCTCGCTGTTGACTTCGTCCATGGTCACGCCGGCCTTGCCGATGAGGGGAACGACCTCGCGGTCGACGTCGGCGAGCAGCTTGTCGACACGCCCCAGCGCCTTGCCTGTGCGCACGAGGGTATAGACCAGACCGATGGCCACAGCCACAAAGAAGAACGCCGCGGCGTAGTGCAGGACCATCGACGGCGTGCTGGATGCGACTATCGCAAGGTCCATGTGTGTCTCCTTTCAGCTGCGAACGTGCCTGCGCCGGTGGCGCCGCTGCCGAAGCGTATCACACTGCCTCGGAGGCATCAGGACCACCGTGCGGTGCGACGATCACGCCTGCTCCGACGACCACGTCGTCGCGGTAGAAGACCGCCGCTTGACCCGGTGCCACGCCCAGAAACGGCTGCCCCAACTCGACCAAGGCGCGGTCGTCGGCGAGCCGCCGCAGCCGGCGCACGGCGACCGCGTCGGCCTTGTAGCGCAACTGCACCTCCAGGTCGGCGCCGTCGCCCAGGCCGCGGTCGTTCACCTCGCGCAGTTCCACCGCCGAGACGGCGAGAGCGGATCGCGGCCCCACGACCACCTCGTTGGCAGCAGGTCGCCGCTCGAGCACATACAGAGGCTCCGGCGCGGCCAGCCCCAGACCCCGACGCTGCCCGACCGTGAACCGCCAGTGGCCCGCGTGCCGGCCGACGACCGTCCCCTCCCGAGTCACCACGTCGCCCGCACACGGCACCACGCCGCGATCCTGCAGAAGCGTGTGGTAGCCGCGCGGCGCGAAGCAGACCTCCTGGCTCTCGGGCTCGTCGGCCACGGCCAGACACGCCTCGGAGGCGAGGGCGCGGACCTCTGGCTTGCATCGCTCCCCCAGAGGGAACTCCAAGCGCGCCAGCGTCTGCGGCAACACGCAGGCGAGCATGTAGGACTGGTCCTTGTGGCGATCGCGGCCGCGCGCCACGAACGGCTGGCGGTCACGCCACACCAGCCGTGCGTAGTGGCCGGTGGCCACTGTCTCGAACCCGAGCTCGTCGGCCAAGCGCACCAGTGCCGCCAAGCGGCGCGGGTTGCAGCGCACGCACGGGTTGGGTGTCTCGCCGGCCAGATAGCCGGCTACGAAGGGCTCGACCACCTCACGAGCGAAGTCCTCGGACTCGTCCAGCACACGGTGCTCCACACCGAGGTACTGAGCAGAGGCGGCGGCCCTCTGCAGCGCGCCCGGAGAACAGCAGCTGCGCTCGTCGTCGCCGGGCCATAGCCTCGCCGTAGTCGTCAGAACGCTGTCGCCGCGCCGCTGCAAGAGGAGCGCCGCGACGGCGCTGTCGACGCCGCCGCTCAGCCCGACGAGGACGCTTTTTTTGGACTCTTGAGGATCGCCGCGACCTCGTCGCTGCGACCCGTCCGGTTGAGGTAGTCCTCGATGGCTATGTGCAGCGCGTCGGCGGCCAGGTTGGAGCAGTGCATCTTGTTGGCCGGCAGGCCACCGAGTGCCTCGGCCACCGTCCTATTGGAGATCTCGGCGGCCTCCTGCAACGTCTTGCCCATGACCATCTCGGTGACCATGCTCGACGTGGCCACGGCAGCGCCGCAGCCGAAGGTCTTGAACTTCACGTCGGCTATGCGGTCGTCTTCGACTTTGATCGTCATCCGCATGACGTCGCCACAAACGGGGTTGCCGATCTGGCCGGTGCCGTCGGCATCATCGATCTCGCCCACGTTGCGCGGGTTGGAGAAGTGATCCATGACGAGGTCCGTGTACATGCGTCATCCCTTCACGTAGAGCGGGCTCATCGCTCGCAGTCGTTCCACTATGCCCGGGAACACCTCGAGGAAGTAGTCGACCTCCTCGTCGGTGTTCTCTCGTCCAAGCGAGAGTCGCAGGCTGCCGTGCGCCTCCTCGGCGCCGAAGCCCATAGCTAGGATCACGTGTGAGGGCTCCAGTGATCCGGAGGCACAGGCCGAACCGCTCGAGACCGCGATCCCCTTGGCGTCGAGCTGCAACAGCATCGACTCGCCCTCGATGTAGCGCACCGTAAAGGCCACATTGCCCGGCAGCCTTTCGGTTGGGTGGCCGAGATACAGCACATCTTCGATGCTGGCAAGCACGCCGGTCATCAGCCGCTCGCGCAGGCGCTCGAGCCGCGGCTTGGTCTCGCCGATGCCGTCGACCGCCGCCGTGAGAGCGGCGCCGAGGCCGACGATGCCGGGCACGTTCTCCGTGCCGGAACGCAGCCGTCGTTCGTGACCGCCGCCGTGGATGATCGGCGCCATGCGCGTGCCGCGGCGTATGTACAGGGCGCCGCTGCCCTTGGGGCCGTAGAACTTGTGCGCTGAGAGAGAAAGCAGATCGACACCCAGCTCGTCCACCGCTAGCGGCAGCGAGCCGGCGACCTGCACGGCGTCGGTATGGAACACGGCCCCACGCTCGTGGGCGACACGCGCCAGCTCGGCCACCGGCTGTACCGTGCCGACCACGTTGTTGGCCAGCATGACCGAAGCCAGCCGGGTGTCGTCACGAAACGCAGCCGCATACTCGTCGAGGTCGATCATGCCTTGCCCGTCCACACCGACGAAGGTCACGTCCCAGCCTTGACGCTGCAAAAAGCGCGCCGCCTCCATGACGCCCGGGTGCTCTATAGCGCTGATGATGAGGTGGCCATCCTCNNGCGGCCGCCACCTGAGCACGCGCCTGCTCGACCGCCTCGCGAGTGGCACGGCCCAGCGCGTGCAGCTCCGACGGGTTGCCGTAGTGCTCGCTGAAGTACGGCATCATGAGGCTGAGCACCGTCGGGTCTACAGCCGTCGTCGCCGCATGATCGAAGTACACGCTTCTCATCGGATCGCCGCCTCCGCCGCCAAATCCTCCAACGTGATCCCACTCAGAGCGCCGCTGATGGCGTCGTCGAGGCGGCGCCATACCTGCCGCGACGAGCAGCCCACCGCTCTGTCGCACCCGCCGCCGTCCGGCACGCAGCCGACCAGCGAGAGAGGGCCCTCGAGGGCGACCACTACATCGGAAACCGAGACCTCGCCAGCCGGCCGTGCCAGCTGGTAGCCACCGTTCACGCCGCGCGTGGCCTGCACCAGTCCCCCACGGCGCAAATCGGCAAGGATGCGCTCGAGAAAGGCCATGGGTATGCCCTCGCTGGCGGAGATCGCCGAGAGCGGCATTGGCTCGCCGCCCGTTTGCGTGGCCAGGAACACCATGGCGCGCACACCGTACTCGCAGCGTGATGAGATCCGCACGTTCGCTCCTCGTTCCGCTTGCAGCAATCCCAACAAGAAAGGTTGGGATTAGTCTACCACGGTCGCGACCAACGTCAAACGCGAGTGCGGGCTGGGAAGCCCGGCGGATGTGACGCGCGCCTACTGGCGCACGGCGTCAGCTACACGTTGCTCCATCGTCTTCTCATCTACCCAGCCGGTGTACAGCTGGTCCACCGTGCCGTCTGGCGCGATGATCACAAAGAGCGGCGGTGCGGTGGCATGCAACTGGCTGAGGACGTCGCCGGTCTTGCGCACGTCATGCGACTCGAAGGAGAAGAACGACATGTCGGCCGCGTACAACTGCTTGACCTCACGGAAGCTCGCGAGCATCGCCTCGTCATCGGCGGCACCCTGCAGGTAGACGAGCAGGCAGACACCACGCTTCTCGTGCAGGGGTCGCTTGATGAACCCGGGCGTGTCGGCCGTGGGCGTGACCTTGAGCGTCGGATAGCCCTCCAAGCCGAAGCTGCCGACCGCGTTGTACTCCGTGCCTCCGGTCGTACCCATCGGCGCCGGGGAGCTCGACTGTGCCCAGGCGAAGAAGCCGATGAAGAGGCCCATGATGACCAAGCCGCCCAGAAGGATAAAGGCGGCCCTCATGAGGAAGGACCCTCGATGCCTCATGATGCCCATCTCCTCTCCGCGCAAAAATGCTCCACCTTGCCGTGTCCGCTTGGTTCTTGAACCTGCTCTTGCAGGTGGGTGCCCTCTCGCTGATCCACAGATCGCACGAAGTCCAGGCTCCCTTGGCATTCATGTTGGCTCAAGAATGCCGCGGTATCACGAACAAGGTCGAGCGCGCCCATCGTAGCAGACGGTTGCAGATTCAACAAACACCGGGGGAACCCTCTGCCGAGCTCAAAGACGAAGGTTCGCACCCGCGGCGAAGTCGCCGTCGCGAGCCTGGTGCGCCGTCCTCACGTGAGACGTATGCGCAGCTCCTTGAGCTGGGCCGCCGCGACCACGCCGGGCGCCCCCGTCATGGGGTCGACGCCGCTCGCCGTCTTGGGGAAGGCGATGACGTCGCGGATGGACCGCTTGCCCGCTAAGAGCATCACCAGCCGGTCCAAGCCTATGCCCATGCCTCCGTGGGGCGGGGCGCCATACTCGAGCGCCTCCAAGAACCAGCCGAACAGCTCGCCCATGCGTTCGTCGTCGTAGCCTAGCGCACGCAGCACCGCACGCTGCACGGAAACGTCGTGGTTGCGCAGCGAGCCCGAGCCGAGCTCCGTACCGTTGAGGACGAGGTCGTACTGGGCGCCGTACACCTTCAACGGCTCGCTCTCCATATAGTCGATCGTCTCTGCGGTCGGCAAGCTGAACGGGTTGTGCCCGTAGGTGAGCTGGCCGCTCTCCTTGTCGATCTCGAAGAGCGGGAACTCGATGACCCAGAGCGGCGCCCACGTCGCGGCAGGCTTGAGCTCCAGAAGCGAGACCACGGCCTGCCGCAGGGCGCCGAGAACGCCGGCGACGACCGGCGCCGCACCGGCGCCGAAGACGACAAGGTCGCCGGGAGCCGCCGTCACCCGCTCGACCAAGGCGCGCTGCTCCGCCTCGCTGAGGAACTTCACGATCGGACCGCGCAGCGCGCAGGCCTCCTCGACGTACACGTAGGCCATGCCTTCGGCGCCCTCCGTCTTGGCCAGCTCCGTGAGCGCGTCGATCTGCGTCCGCGAGAGAGCGGCGCCACCAGGAGCGCGCAGACCACGCACTACACCGCCGCTCTCGAGCGCCGCGCGGAACACGCGGAACTCACTCTGTGTGAAGACGTCGCTCAGCTCGGCGATCTGCAGCGGGAAGCGCAGGTCCGGCTTGTCCGTGCCGTAGCGCAGCATCACCTCGTCGTAGGTCAGCACAGGCAAGGGCAGACCGACGGTCTCGCCGGCGCTCTCGAAGATCGCCTCAAGGAGACCTTCCAAGACGGCGCGGATCTCGGCGGCGTCCATGAAGGACATCTCGACGTCGATCTGCGTATGCTCCGGTTGACGATCGGAGCGCAGATCCTCGTCGCGGAAGCAACGCGCCAGCTGGTAGTAGCGGTCCAGACCGGCCACCATGAGGATCTGCTTGAACATCTGTGGCGACTGGGGCAAAGCGTAGAACTTGTGCGGCTGCAGGAAAGCCGGCACCAGGAAGTCGCGCGCTCCTTCGGGACTGGACTTGGTCAGCTCCGGCGTCTCGACCTCGAGGAACTTCTGCGCGTCGAGATACCGGCGAGCAGCCTGCACGACCGTGTGTCGGAGCTCGACGCTGGCAAGCACTGGAGCCCGGCGCATGTCCAGGTAGCGGTACTTGAGGCGCAGGACTTCGTCGACTTCGGGGCCATCGGCGATCTCGATCTCGAAGGGCGGCGTCTTGGCCGTGTTGAGCACCGCGACACGAGCAGCCGTGACCTCGACTTCGCCGGTCGGCAGCGATGCGTTCACGGTCTCTGCCGTACGCGCCACCACCGTGCCCTCGAGAGCGATCACGTACTCCGAGCGCAGCGTCTCGGCCGTGGCGTGTGCCTCGCGCGCCACGGCCGGGTTGAAGACGACCTGCACCATGCCGCTGCGGTCGCGCAGGTCGANNTCGCGTATCACGGCGCACCTTCTGCTGTGTCGTTCGCGGCGGCGAACCAGTCTGCGAGAGCGTCGAGGGCCACGTCGTCCTCATCGCCGTTGCGCAGGTCGCGCACACGCGCGGTGCCGGGGTCGAGCCACTCGAGGCCGACGAGCACCGCCCGCAAGGCGCCGCTGCGGTCGGCCTGCTTGAGCTGACCCTTGGGAGTGCGGCCGGCCAAGTCGAGATCAACCTCGAGCAACAGCTCACTGCGCAGCTGCTGCACCAGCGTGAACACACGCGCACGCAGGCGCTCGTCGTAGCACACGAAGTAGGCGTCCGGCCCGGATTTCGCCGACTCACGGACGCCCATGACCAGGGAGATGCGCTCGACACCGGTGCCGAAGCCGACGCCCGGCGTCGGCGATCCACCGATGAGCTCGATGAGGCCGTCGTAGCGGCCGCCACCGCCTACGCCGCTCTGCGCGCCCAGGTGCGCGGAGCTGAACTCGAAGGTGGTGCGCGTGTAGTAGTCGAGACCGCGCACAAGTCTGAAGTCGACCTGAGGGTCCAGACCGATGTCGCCAAGCAGCAGCGTGACGCGCTCGAAGTGGGCCCTGCAGTCGGCGCACAGGTGATCGACGATCTGCGGCGCCTCGCCGAGCACGGCCCGGCACGTCTCCTTCTTGCAGTCGAAGGTGCGCAGCGGGTTGAGCTGCGTACGCTCGCGACACTCCGGGCACAGCTCGGCTTGTCGCCCGCCAAGAAAGTCACGCAGGCGCTCAACGTAGGCCGGCCGACACACCTGGTCGCCCATGCTGTTCACAGCCAGGCGCAGCTCCCCGATACCGAGCTCCTCGTAGAGCTGCGCCAGCATGGCGATGATCTCGGCGTCCACCTGCGGGTCGGCGGAGCCGATCGCCTCTGCGCCAAGCTGGAAGTGCTCACGGTAGCGGCCCGCCTGCGGCCGTTCGTAGCGGAACATGGGGGCGTAGTACCAGAGCTTCACGGGCTGCGGCAGCTTGTGCATGCCGTGCTCGACGTAGGCACGGCAGATAGGCGCCGTGCCCTCCGGACGCAGCGTCAGCGAGCGGCCGCCCTTGTCGCTGAAGGTGTACATCTCCTTGCGCACCATGTCGGTCGCTTCTCCGACGCCGCGCTCGAAGAGAGCCGTGTCTTCGAACTCGGGCGTGACGATGCGCCGATAGCCGTACGCAGCGAACACGACGGCGGCCGTGGCGACCACCAGATCGCGCCCCTCGGCGTCGTCGGGCAGTAGGTCGTAGGTACCCTTGGGTGCCTGCGGCTCGCTCACCAGCGGTGCCCAGGGTCGTAGCGCAGGGGCGACAGGAAGGGGTTCAACGCCAGCTCGCGGCCGAGCGACGTGTCGGGGCCGTGCCCGCAATGGACGAGCGTGTCGGGCGGAAAGCGGCGCACCAGGTCGGCGATCGAGTTGAGAAGCTGGTCGGTTGAGCCGCCCGGCAGGTCGGTACGGCCCACGCTGCCGTGAAAGAGCAGATCGCCGCAGAACAGGTGCTCCTCGACCGAGAACGAGTAGGAGCCCGGCGAGTGCCCGGGTGTCGGGATCGCCGTGAGCGAGATGGCCAGATCGAGGACGACCTCGCCAGTCAGGAGCTGCGGCTCGCCGGTCACAGCTTCGACGTCGCCGCCGCCCAGCAGACTCGACCCTGGGGTGACCAGCGCCGCCGCGTCGGCCGTGCCGACGTACACCGGCGCCCCGAAGTGGCGCGCCACCGCCGCCACCGCGCCACAGTGATCGAAGTGGCCGTGAGTGACCAGCACGGCGGCCGGCGCCACACCAAGCTGAGTGAACACGGAGATGACCACGTCGGCTTCGTCACCCGGGTCGATCGCGAGCGCATGCTGGCCGCGCACGAGGACGAAGCAATTGGCCTGCAGCGGGCCAAGCGTGAGCATGTGGACGTCGAGCGGTTCAGCCATGATGCCTCGAAGCAGCGACTTCGGTGTTGGACAACGCTATCAGAGAGCGCTCGCCACAGTCGAGCGGGACTGCGCTCGCGCGACGAGACTAGCTGGCGACCACCCGATAGGCGTCGTACACGGTGTTGATCGCCCGGATGTTGGCCAGGATGTTGTCGAGCTGATGCACGTCGCCGACCTCGATGGTGAACCGGTCGCGCACCACGCCGTCCGACAGTGTCTGCACACTCCCGGTGATGATGTTGACGCCGGAGTCGGAGAGCGTGCGCGCCAGATCCTCGAGCAGGTGGTTGCGGTCGAGCGCCTCGACCTGGATCTCGACGCGGAAGGCCAGGTCGCCCAGCCCCTGCCAGCTCACGTTGGTGAAACGTTCCGAGTGCTTGATGAGGGCACGGGCGTTCTTGCAGTCGCGGCGATGAATGGTGACGCCCTTACCCAGCGAGATGTAGCCCACGATGTCGTCACCAGGGATAGGCTTGCAGCACTTGGCCATGCGCACGACGATGTCCTTCATGCCTTCGACGGCGATGCCGAACTCGCCCGAGACGCCGGCCGTCTGCGACACCGTCGACGGCTCGATCGGCATCACGTCGGGCGTCGGCACGGCTTCCTTCATGGTATCGGCGTGCTGCAGGACCTTGTTGACCACCGTGCGCACCGGGATGCGCCCCGAGCCGATGGCCGTGTAAAGAGCCTCGGGGCGCCGGTAACCGACCT
>PMKX01000049.1 GCA_003158705.1 Actinomycetota bacterium | reverse complement strand
GATGGTCACCATCACGCAGTCGCTTGCCGACGAGGCCGTGATGACGCTGGCCGACGACTTCGAGCGCAAGGTCGAGATCACCCACGCAGCGGACGAAGAGGCCGAGCTGGTCGAAGAGACCGTCGACGAGCCCGGGGACCTCAAGCCGCGTGCTCCTGTGATCACCGTCATGGGCCATGTCGACCNNGCCATGCGCGCCCGCGGCGCCAAAGTCACCGACATCGCCGCCATCGTGGTCGCTGCCGACGACGGCGTCATGCCGCAGACCGTCGAGGCCATAGACCATGCCAAGGCGGCCAAGGTGCCGATGGTCATCGTCATCAACAAGATCGACAAGCCGGACGCCAACGTCGACCGCATCAAGCAACAGCTCACCGAGTACGAGATCGTGACCGAGGAGTGGGGTGGCGACACCGTCTTCGTCGAAGCCAGCGCCAAGAAGCGGCTGGGACTCGACGCGTTTCTCGACATGCTCGTGCTCGTCGCCGAGATGTCTGACCTGCAAGCAAACCCGGACGCGCCCGCCAGCGGCTACATCATCGAGTCGAAGGTCGACCCGGGCCGCGGCGTGATCGCCACCATGCTCGTCGCTCGCGGCACCATCCGCGTCGGCGACGCCATCGTCGCCGGAGAAGCCGCCGGCCGGGTGCGCGCGCTGCGCGACTTCCGCGGCGAGACCATCACCTCAGGCGGCCCGGCCACACCGGTCGAGATCGTCGGCTTCGACGAGCTGCCCAATGCCGGCGAGCTCTGCCGCGTGGTCAAGAATGAGAAGGCGGCGCGCGCCTTGGCCAACAAGCGGTCCAACCGAGTGCGGGCCGAGGAGCTCGCCAAGCAGCGCTCGCTCACCTTGGACGAGGTGTTCGCCCGCATCGCCGAGGGCGAGGTCCAGAACCTCAACCTCATCATCAAGGCCGACGTCCAGGGCAGTCTGGAGGCACTCGAGGACGCTCTGCAGCAGATCAAGCATGCCGAGGTGAAGGTTGAGATCATCCACTCGGGTGTGGGCAGCATCACCGAGTCGGACGTCATGCTCGCGGCAGCATCACAGGCCATCATCATCGGCTACAACGTGCGGCCCAACGCGCCGGCACGCACACTCGCCGAAGGCGAGGGTGTGGACGTGCGCACATACCGCGTCATCTACAAGGTCACCGAAGACGTGCGGGCGGCCCTGGTCGGCATGCTCAAGCCAGAGCAGGTCGAGCAGGTCCTCGGCCAAGCCGAGGTGCGTCAAGTCTTCAAGGCGTCCAAGTTGGGCACCATCGCCGGTTGCATGGTCACCGGCGGCACTATCGTGCGCGGCAGCGGCGTGCGCGTGATCCGCGACGGCGTCGTGGTCCACGACGGCAAGATGGCCTCGCTCAAGCGCTTCCAGGAAGACACGCGCGAGGTCCAAGAAGGATTCGAGTGCGGCATCCTGCTCGATGGCTACAACGATCTCAAGAACGGGGATGTGTTGGAGGCCTACGAGACACGAGAAGTCGCCCGTGCCGAATGAGGCCTACATCGGCGTCCTGCTGGCGGAGCTGCGTTTCCCCGACTGCCTCTCGCTGAAGGGCAAGCGCAAGCCCCTGAGCTCCCTGCGTGACGTCATGCAGACACGGTTTCGCGTCTCGTTCAGCGAGGTCGCCTTTCAGGAAACGTGGCAGCGAGCCGGCGTTCTGGTGACTGTGGCCGCCTCGAGCGGCCGTCAGGCACGCGAGCGCTTGGACGAGGTCGAACGGTACCTGCACGGGCGCGAGTGGGAAGTCGGTCGGGTGCTCATCAGCGCCGCCGAGCCGGTGGAGGCCCTGTGGGACGTCGCCTTCTCAGAGTGAACGAAGCGATCAAGGAAGTGCTCTCGACTGCCATCGGCAGCGAGATGCTCAATCCGCGAGTCGGGTTCGTGACCGTGACCGGCGTCGAGACGTCGCCTGACCTGCGCTACGCCAAGGTGTTCGTCAGCGTCATGGGCAAAGAAGCCGAGCGCGACGCTACTTTGCGCGCACTGACGGCCTCGCACGGCTTCCTGCAGGCGCGTGTGGCCGGCTCGCTGCGGCTCAAGCGCACGCCGCAACTCGAGTTCGTCTACGACGAGACCATCGACCGCGGCATGCGCATCACGCAGCTCATGGAACACTGGGCACAGGAGTCGCCGCCCAACGAAGTGCCGGCGACGACCGACGAAGGTGCCGAAGGCAAACCGCCAGCTGACGACGGCAAAGGCCAGCGATGAAGACTCTGAGCGCCGACATGGCGGCCCTGTGTCGTCACATACGCAGCGAGACCTCCGTAGCCATCGCGCTGCACCAGAACCCTGATCACGACGCTGCCGGCGCCGCGGTGGGCCTGCGTGACCTGTTCGTGCAGCGGGGCGTGCCGGCCGCGATCCACCTCTCTGTCGATGAGCACCTGCCGTCCCACACGTTCTTTCTCGACGAGGCTGAGCTCGCTCGCCGCATGCCGGCCGACGATACCACGCTGTACGTGCTCGACACGGGTTCGTTCGCGCGCACGGCGCTGGCGGTCGAGTCGTGGAAGGGCACCATCGTCAATATCGACCACCATCACGACAACGCGCGTTTTGGCGACCTGGCCTACGTGCGTGGCCAGGCCAGTAGCACGGCGGAGATCATCTGCGACGTCTACGTCGCACTCGGCGAAGTGCCCTCGCCGGCGGCCGCTACCGCCCTGTATGCCGGCATCTCGTTCGACTCGGGCCACTTCCGCCACAGCAGCACGTCAGCGCACACGCTCAGGCAGGCCGCCTGGCTCGTCGCTCTGGGCGCCGATCCGGCGGCGGTGTATCGCGAGCTCTATGAGCAGCGCTCCTTGGCGGCCCTCAGGCTCTGGGCACGCGCAGTCGCCAACACGACGAGCGTCAGCGATGGACGGGCTCTGGTGAGCCTGCTCACGCTAGCGGACTACCAAGCCGCCGGCGCCGGCGAAGACGAGACCGAGGCGATCGTCGACATGCTGCGCTCGGTCGGCGGGGTAGAGGTCGCCGTGCTCGTCAAGGAACAGACGAGCGGCAGCCGCGTGCGCGTCAGCTTGCGCTCTCAGGGCTGGGACGTGAGCGCCCTGGCTGCCGAGCGCGGTGGGGGCGGACACCAGCGAGCAGCCGGTTTCTCGGCTGACGACGATCCTCAGGAGGTGGTCGCATGGCTCAGTTCCGTACTCGGCGCGCGCCTACAGACGGCATCCTCCTGATAGACAAGCCGTCGGGCTTCACCTCGCACGACGTCGTGGCACGNNCCCTTCGCCACGGGCCTGCTCATCATCCTGGTGGGTAGAGCGACCAAACTGGCGCGCTTCTTCGTCGACCTGCCCAAGGAATACGTTTGCACGCTGCAGTTCGGCACTGCCTCGGACACAGGCGATCGTACCGGTGACCTGAGCCAGACCGGCGCCAGGACCACGCGGGCCGCCATCGATGCGGTCCTGCCCGATTTCCTGGGTACCATCACCCAGCGCGTGCCCATGACATCGGCCGTCAAAGTGGACGGCGAGAGGCTCTACAAGAAGGCCCATCGCGGCGAGGTAGTGGAGACACCGCAGAAGCAGGTCGAGATCACGCGCATCGACGCGGTCACCTTCGACGAGGCGTCCCAGGAGCTGCGCTGCACCATCGGCTGCTCCAAGGGTACGTACGTGCGCCAACTCGCCATCGACCTCGGCAACGCCGTCGGGGCCGGTGCCTACCTACAAGAGTTGGCGCGCACGGCGACGGGCGAGTTCCGCCTTCAGGACGGTCAGAGCCTCGCTGACTTCGAAGCGGCGGTCGCCGGCCGCCAAGAGACGGACGAGCATATCCCCGGCCTGCTCCCGCCTGCCCGCGCCCTCGAGTTCATGCCCGCGCTGGAGATCTCGGCGGCCCAGGCCGCAGCCGTGCGCAATGGCGCCCGGCTCCCCGGCGGGCCGCCGGAGCCCGTGCGGCTCGTGTGCCACGGCGAGTTGCTGGCCATCTACGGCCCGCAGGAAAGCGGCCGTGGGCTCAAGCCTCTGGTCGTCTTGTAGTGCGCGTCTACACCGATCTGGGTGCGCTGCCCGAGACGGCGCGGTCCGTAGCTATCGGCACCTTCGACGGCGTGCACGCCGGTCACCAGAAGGTGATCACCACGGCCGTCGAGGAGGCGCGCAACCGTGGCCTGCACAGCACTGTACTCACTTTCGCGGGACACCCGCTCTCCCTGCTCGAGCCGGGCCGCAAGCCCCGCTTGCTCACGCCCCTCGGCACCAAGATCAGGCTCATCTCCGCCCTCGGACCAGACGAACTGCTCGTCCTGCAGTTTGACCGCTCGCTGGCCGATATGTCGCCGCAGCTCTTCTGTCGCCACGTTCTGGCCAGAGACATGGGCGCCAAGCTGGTCGTGGTCGGCGCCAACTTCACCTACGGGGCCCGCGGCAAGGGAACCGCAGGCACGCTGCACGAATGCGGGGAACAGCTGGGCTTCGACGTCATCGTGGTGCCGCTGGTCAGTGGGGACGGACGCACGATCAGCTCGACGCTCATCCGCAGCCTGCTTGCCAAGGGAGCGCTCGAGGAGGTGCGCGCCGTGCTGGGCCGGCCGCCGTCAGCCGCCGGCCGAGTCGTGCGCGGCCTGCAGCGCGGGCGCTCGCTCGGCGTGCCGACCGCCAATCTAGACGTCGAGGCTGACACGATCTTCCCGGGTCGCGGCGTCTATGCTGCGCGCGCCCTCGTCGACGGCCACTGGTACCGCACGGCCGTCAACGTCGGCGAGAACCCCACTTTTCACCGCCGAGACGAGGAGACGACCGTCGTACACATCGAGGCCTTCCTGCTCGGCTTCGCGGGTGACCTCTACGACCGCCAGATCAAGGTCGACTTCCTGCACAAGATCCGCGAGGAGCTGCGTTTCGACAAGGTGAGCGATCTGGTCGCCCAGATGGAGCGCGACATCCGCGCCACAGCCGACATCGTCGACCCTGAGTTCACCGCGGTCGGCTTGTAGTGAGGTGCCGCCAGGCGGCGCGGGCCGTCTGGCCTTGGCCAGCTCGAGCGCCAGCCGGTTTTGTCCTCGTCACGGGTGTGGTACTGTAGCGCACGACCGTCACTCGGTTGCGGGCCGCCGACCCGCTACTGGGTCTCCGGATCATCCCGCAAGGGAGGTGAACCCCCTGGCTATCACGAAGGACGACAAACAAGACATCTTCGCCAAGTTCTCCAAACACGAAGGCGATACCGGCTCCCCCGAGGTCCAGATCGCGCTCCTTACCAAGCGCATCGAGTCTCTCACGGAGCACCTCAAGTTCCACAAGAAAGACCACCACTCTCGTCGTGGTCTACTCAAGATGGTGGGCCAGCGTCGTCGTCTGCTCAACTACCTGCAGAGAAGCGACATGGACCGCTACCGCAACCTTGTGAAAGAGCTCGAACTGCGCAAATAGACAGGCGTTCGCGCCGCTGTTGCTCGCTCTTCCCACACGGACGATGTGCCTGTTGACGATGGTGAACACGGGCCGGAAGGACACGAAGGAAACGATGAACAAAGTCGAAGTAGAAGTCGGAGGCAAGACGGTCTCACTGGAGACCGGCAGGCTCGCCAAACAGGCCAACGGCGCCGTACTCGTCCGCTGTGGAGACACCGTGGTCCTGGTGACCGCCGTCGGCAGGGAGGAGACCCGCGAAAGCCAGGACTTCTTCCCGCTCACCGTNNGGCGGCTTCATCAAGCGCGAGTCGCGCCCCAGCGAGAAGGCGATCCTGACGGCACGCCGCATCGACCGGCCCATCAGACCGCTGTTCCCCAAGGGCTTCATGAACGAGGTGCAGGTCATCGGCACGGTGTTGTCGGTCGACCACGAGAACGCCTACGACGTGCTCTGCATGATCGGCGCCTCGGCGGCGCTGACGATCTCGGAGATCCCATTCCTGGGACCGCTGGGGGCGGTGCGCATCGGTCTCATCGAGGGCGAGTTCGTAGTGAACCCCCTCGAAGAGGACATGCAGAACGCCAAGCTCGACCTCATCGTCAGCGGCAGCAACGACGCCATCGTCATGGTCGAGGCGAACGCCAATGAGGCCAGCGAGGACGAAGTCCTCACCGCCCTGCGCATGGCTCACGAAGAGATCAAGAAGCTTGTCGCCGCCCAGATCACCCTCCAGGAGAACCTCGGTAAGCCCAAGTGGGAAGTCCCCGAATGGGTCGTCGACGAGGCTCTCACCAGCGAGATCAAGAGCCGCTTTGGCGACCGGCTCAGCCAGGCCACTGAGATCGCCGACAAGAAGGCGCGCAGCGAAGCCACGGCCGAGCTACGCCAGGAGATCGTCGAAGCTCTGGCAGGCGCAGAACCCGAGCCCGAGCGACTCGTGCAGGTCAGACGTGCCTTCGCCTATCTCGAGCGGACCATCATTCGCCGCCGCATCGCCGTCGACAAGCGGCGTCCCGACGGTCGCGCGGTCGACGAGATCAGGCAGATCACGTGCGAGGTCGGCGTCATGCCTCGTACGCACGGCAGCGCTCTGTTCACGCGTGGCCAAACGCAGGCCATGACCTTGGTCACACTGGGCGCCACCGGTGAGCACCAGCGCATCGACGGTCTCGGCCTCGAGGACTCCAAGCGCTATCTGCATCACTACAACTTCCCGCCGTACTGCGTGGGCGAGACCGGGTTCATGCGCGGGCCCAAGCGTCGCGACATCGGCCACGGCGCTCTCGCCGAGCGCGCCCTCCTGCCGATGGTGCCCGACGAGAAGGACTTCCCGTACACCATCCGTCTCGTGTCGGAGATCATGGAGAGCAACGGCTCCTCCTCTATGGCCAGCGTCTGTGGCTCAACGCTCTCGCTGATGGATGCCGGGGTACCCATCAAGGAGCCGGTGGCAGGCATCGCCATGGGCCTCATCAAAGAGGCCGACGATTTCGTCGTCCTCTCCGACATCGCCGGCGTCGAGGACCATCTCGGCGACATGGACTTCAAGGTGGCCGGCACAAAGAACGGTATCAACGCCCTGCAGATGGACATCAAGATCGGCGGCGTGACGTTCGAGATCCTTGGTCAGGCCATGGAGCAAGCACGTCGCGGCCGTCTGTTCATCCTCGACAAGATGCTTGCCGTGCTGGCCGAGCCCCGACAGGAACTCTCGCCGTACGCGCCTCGCATCCTCTCGATGCAGATCAATCCCGACCAGATCGGCCTGGTGATCGGCAAGGGCGGCGAGACCATCCGCGGCATGACGGAAGAGTACAGCTGCAGCATCGACATCGAGGACGACGGCACGATCTTCATCTGCGCCCCCGACATGGCCACCGCCGACGCGGTCGTGAACCGCATCACGGCGATGACGAAAGACATCGAGGTCGGCGACGTCTACACAGGTCGGGTCGTCAAGACGACCGCCTTCGGCGCCTTCGTCGAGCTCAAGAAGGGCACGGACGGACTCATACATATCTCGCAATTGGGCGAGGGCCACGTGAAGCAGGTAGAGGACGTGCTCAACCGCGGCGACGTCGTCACGGTCGAGGTCGTCGAGATCGACAAAGCGAGAAACCGCATCGGCCTGAAGCCGCTCAAGCTGTCCGACAGCGACCACTAGCTCGACACCAGTGGCGGCTTTGGAGAGCTACAGGCTATCGACGCTCGACAACGGTCTTCGAGTAGTCACCGAACGCTTGCCGGGCATGCGCTCCATGTCGCTGGGCGTGTGGATCAATTCGGGTTCGCGCGGGGAGCCGGGCGGCGTGTCCGGCATCTCGCACTTCATAGAGCACCTTCTGTTCAAGGGCACGCAGAGCTACTCGGCCTTCGACATCGCGCGCATCTTCGACGAGATGGGCGCCGAGCCCAATGCCTCCACCAGCAAGGAGCACACGCTGGTGCACGCTCGGTTCCTGGCCGACAACCTGGAAGTGGCATACGGCGTGATCGCCGACATGGTGGCTCGGCCGACGCTGGCCGACATCGACTCTGAGCGGGAGGTCGTGCTCGAAGAGGTGGCGATGTACGAGGACTCGCCACCGGAGCTCATTCACGACTACCTCACCGCCAGCGTGTTCTACGCCCATCCGCTGGGCAACCCAGTCATCGGTCACACGGCGACCCTGCGCGATATCGACGCGGCAGCCGTGCAGAGCTACCACCGTGCCCACTACGTCAACGGCAGCATGGTCATCGCCGCCGCCGGCAACGTGGACCACGATCTACTTTGCCAGCTCACGCACAAGTACTTCGGCGGTGGCGATGGAGCCGCGCCACAAGTGGCCTTGTGGGCACCCGAACCACGGCACGTGGCGGGGTTCAGTGAGAAGGACACCGAGCAGTACCACGTGTGTCTGGGTGGGCCGGGACCGCGGCACGGCGATCCCGACCGCTACGCCGTGTTCCTCCTCGACACGCTGCTCGGAG
This sequence comes from Actinomycetota bacterium, assembly GCA_003158705.1. Lineage (GTDB taxonomy): Bacteria > Actinomycetota > Thermoleophilia > UBA2241 > UBA2241 > FEN-672. The sequence continues at coordinate 8,665 of PMKX01000049.1, read as the reverse complement.
GCGCGTGGAGCTCGCGCCTCTTCCAGGAAGTGCGCGACAAACGCGGCCTCGCCTATTCGGTGTACTCATATACGACGCTCTATGCCGACACCGGCCTTTCGGCGGTCTACTTCGGCTCGCGCGAGGAGGCCGTCGAAGAGGCGATGACGCTCATCCTCAACGAGCTGCGTAGCGTGGTCGCTCAAGTCCCCGAAGAAGACCTCGAGCGCGCCCGCCACCACCTGAAGGGCGCCCTCGTGCTCAGCATGGAGAGTCCCTCCTCACGCATGCAATCGTTGGGTCGCAGCATCCTCACGGGCATACCTGTGCTCACCCTGGACGAGTTGCTGGCCGCCATCGACGCGGTCTCGCTGGCGGACGTAGCTGCCGCGGCGGCCCACTACTACGACGTGGCCAAGTGGTCGGCAGTATGCATCGGCCCTCGCCCCGAGCCCTTCCGTGCGGTCGCCGGTGACTTCACCTGGGAGGAGTCATGATCGACGTGTTGGTCGTCGGCGCTGCCGGGCGTATGGGTTCCCTCGTCACGACGACCGTCGACCGGCAGGACGACATGCGCACCGTGGCCTTGGTCGACCCCGCTTTCGGGAGTGCGGCGGCGCCGCCGCACTTCGCAGGGCTCGATGCCGCCCTTGCCGCCGCCAAGCCACAGGTCGCGGTCGAGTTCAGCTTGCCGGCGAGCGTCTTCGACAACACGCTCCGCCTGCTCGCTGCCGGCGTGCCGACGGTGGTAGGCGCCACCGGCCTGGACGACGAGATGACAAACAGACTCGCACAGTCGGCGGCCAAACACGCAGTCGGCCTCGTCGTCGCACCCAACTTCGCTCTTGGCGCCGTCCTGCTCATGCGCTTCGCCCGCCAGGCCGCACGGCTGTTTGGCCGCGCCGAAGTGGTCGAGCTGCATCACGAGGGCAAGATCGATGCACCCTCGGGCACGGCCTTGCACACCGCCCAGCTCATGGCCGACGAGCCTGGCTCTGCCGTCGTGCCCGGTGGCCACGACGGACCATCTCGTGGACAGGACGTGCAGGGCGTCCGTATCCACAGTGTGCGCCTTCCCGGCTTGGTCGCGCATCAGGAGGTGCTCTTCGGTGGGGAAGGCGAGCTGCTCACGCTGCGCCACGACTGTACGTCCCTGGAATGCTTCATGGCCGGCGTGCTGCTGGCGGTGCGTAGGGTGGGCAGCCTCAAGGACACGGTCGTGGGGCTGGAGAACATACTTGACTGAAGACCGTGCCAAGGAGGTCGCCTCGTGAAGCAGAGCTTGGGAACGATCCTGACCGCCATGGTCACCCCTTTCAAGAGCGACCTGAAGCTCGATGTCGAGGCTCTCGAACGTCTGGCCGACAAGCTGCTCGACAACGGATCCGACGGCCTGGTCGTCGCCGGCACCACCGGCGAATGCCCGACGCTCACCGATGACGAGAAGGTGGCCATGTTCAAGGCCGTCGTCGGCGCTGCCGGCGGCCGCGGCGCCGTCATCGCCAACACCGGCTCCAACGACACGCGTCACAGCGTCGAGTTGACGCGCAAGGCCGAACACGCCGGTGTCGATGCCGTGCTGGTCGTGGCGCCCTACTACAACAAGCCGCCCCAGCGCGGCCTTGTGGCTCACTTCCGCGCCGTCGCCGCCGCCACCAGCCTGCCCTTGGTCATCTACAACATCCCCTCGCGTTGCGTGGTGAACCTCAGCCCGGAGACCCTCGCCGAGCTGGGCGCGATCGAGAACGTCGTGGCCGTCAAGCAGGCCAACCCCGACCTCAACGAGTCGCGGCGACTGCAGCAACTCTGTGACCTGGGCCTCTATGCCGGCAGCGACGACATGCTCCTCGACGTGGCCAAGCTCGGCGGCTGGGGCGGCATCTGCGTCGCCAGTCATCTGGCGGGACGCCAGATGGCGTCTCAGGTCAAAGCCGTGCGGACCGGGGATCTGGCCGCCGCTGAAGATCTGGACGCACAGCTTCTTGCCCCGCTGTACGCGGCACTGTCGATCACCGTCAATCCGATCCCCGTCAAGTGCGCGCTGGGACTCGTCGGTCAGCCGGTCGGGGGGCTGCGGCTGCCGCTCGTCGATGCCAGTGCCGACGAGCGCGCCGCCCTCGCTGACGAGTTGCGACGCCTCGGCCTGCTCTCATGATGACGAGCTTCTTCGCGCGTCTCGCCGCCTTCATCGAGGCGCAGCCGCGATCTCGGGTGCTGTTCGTCAGCGCGCTGCTGCTCGTCGGCGTCGGCGCTCTGGACATGGTGACGGGGCAGATCGTGTTTCTCACCTTCTATGCGGTGCCGGTGGCCCTGACGACCTGGGTGATGGGCCGCAAGGCAGGTCTGCCATTTGCCGTCGCCGCCATCGCGGTCTGGACCGTCACCGAGCACTACTCGCAGCATCAGACGTGGGCGGGCGGGGTCATCTGGTGGAACTGCGGCATGCGCCTCACCTTCTTCGTCTTGGTGGTGGTCATCTTGGCGGCGCTGCACGACACTCTCGAGGTGGAGCAGCGGCTGGCGCGTTCCGACCCGCTCACCGGCCTCGCCAACCTGCGCCAATTCACGGAACAGGCACAGTTCGAGCTGCACCGAGCACGGCGTACCGGCACTCCCTTCACCCTGGCAAGTTTCGACGTCGACGACCTCAAGGTGATCAACGACGGCTACGGCCATGCCGCCGGCGATGCCCTGCTTGTGTCTGTGGCCGCCGCCTGGCGCCGCGTGCTGCGCTCCACAGACCTTGTGGCGCGTCTCGGCGGCGACGAGTTCGCCGTACTGCTGCCGGACACAGCGGGCGAGGCAGCCGACCACGCTCTGCAGAAAGGCCGCCAGGAGGCTCTCGCCGGAATCAAAGAGGGCGGCTGGCCGGCGTCGCTCAGCATAGGCGCCGTCTCCTGCTTCGGCGACCACGTCGACGTCGACAATCTCCTGCGCCAAGCGGATGCGCTCATGTATGAGGTCAAGGCGGCGGGCAAGAACGGTGTCAGCCGCGTCACCGTCGGCACCGAATCCGGCGGCAGCGTGCACCGTTCGCCCCCACCACCGAAAGGAGCACCACCGCTGTGAGCAAAGACGCCGTCAGGATCATCCCGCTAGGCGGGCTCGGCGAGATCGGCAAGAACATGACCATCGTGGAGTACGGCGGCAAGATCGTCGTCGTGGATTGCGGCCTAGCCTTCCCGCGCGACGAGATGCCCGGGATCGACTTGGTGCTGCCCGACGTCAGCTACCTCATCGAGCGTCAAGACGACCTGCTGGGCTTCCTCATCACGCACGGCCACGAGGACCATTTCGGCGCTCTGCCGTACATTCTGAGACAGGTGAATGCGCCTGTGTACGCCAGCCGACTCACGCTGGCCTTTGCCAAGTCCAAGCTTGACGAGCACCGCATGCTGCGCCTGGTGGAGATCAACGAGGTCGACGAGCATACGCAGCTCGAGCTGGGACCGTTCCGGGTCACGTTCGTGGCTGTGAGCCACAGCGTGCCCGACGCGCTCTCCGTCGTCATCGAGACACCGCTGGGCGCCGTGGTGGCCACCGGCGACTACAAGTTCGACCACACGCCCATCGACGGGCGCGTCACCGACGTCAACCGCTTCGCGCAGCTGGGCGAGCGCGGCGTCCTGGCGCTTCTCGCCGACTCGACCAACGCCGACGTGCCTGGCTCGACGGCGTCGGAGAGCACCGTCGGGCAGTCCTTTCATCAGATCTTCGCGGAGGCCAAGGGACGAGTCATCCTGGCCTGCTTCGCTTCGCACATCCACCGCGTGCAGCAGGCCATCCAGATCGCCCACCTGCACGGGCGCCGCTTCGCCATCTCCGGGCGCTCGATGGTCAAGAACGTCAACATCGCGCGCAACCTCGGCTACCTGAACGTGCCTGAGGGCGCCATGATCAAGCTGCACGACATCGATGACTACAAACCTGAGGAGCTGCTTATCCTCTCCACCGGCAGTCAGGGCGAGCCGCTCTCGGCGCTCTCGCGCATGGCCTTCGACGATCATCCCCAGGTGGCTCTGCAACCGGGCGACACGGTCGTCATCTCGGCCCGGCCGATACCGGGCAACGAGGTGAGCGTCATGAACACCGTCAACCGCTTGCTCAAGTCCGGAGCGGAGGTGATCTACGGCGAGGAGACCGGTGTGCACGTCTCCGGCCACGCCGCCCAGGAAGACCAGCGCATGATGCTCAACCTGCTCAAACCGCGCTACTTCCTGCCCGTGCACGGCGAGTATCGCCACCAGCATGTGCACGCCGAGCTGGCTCGACAGTCGGGTCTCGACGACGACCACGTGCTCATCCTCGAGAACGGCGACGTGCTCGAGATAGACGCCCAAGGTGCGCGTGTGGTCGACAGGGTACGTGCCGGCAAGGTCTTCGTCGACGGCTTCGAGATCGGCGACGCCGAACACGTGGTCTTGCGCGACCGCCAGCAGCTCGCCGAGGACGGCATCCTCATCGCCGTGGTCACCATCAGTCTCCAGACCGGGGCCTCGTTCGCCCCGCCGGAGCTCGTGGCCCGCGGCTTCCTGTACAACGACGATCGCCAGCACCAGGTTCTCGAGCAGGCCGGGAAGGTGCTCGAGGAGAAGCTCGCCGAGCTCGCCGAAGAGCACGTCACCGGGCAGCGCCTGCTCCAGGAAGATGTGCACGACACGCTCCTGGCCTTCATCTACAAGAAGACGCGCCGCCGGCCGCTCATCATGCCCGTGATCGTCGAGGTGTAGGTAGCTCTGCGCGGCTAGGGATTCCGTAGCCCCCGTCGAATAGCCAGCCATGGCGAACGCACGCGCAAAACCGGCCCGGCGAGCGGGCGCCACGCGGCAGGCGGACCCGCCCGCCGGTCGTCGGCGCCGCAATCAGAGCCATCACGCCCGCGAGGTGACCGCCGTCGCCTGCCTGGCGCTGGCGATCTTCCTCGCGTTCGTCCTGTACTTCGGATGGCGGGGCGGCTTCCTCGGACAGTGGCTGCAGGACTTCTCACGGTGGGCAGTAGGCGTCTATGCGTACCTGGCGCCGCTGGTGCTTGTCTACTGCGCCGTGGCCTTGACAGGTGGCCAAACCTGGCGGCCATCACGAGCGGCGAGCTTCGGGATCGCTTTCCTGAGCGTGGCTTTCTTACTGGCCGCAGCTGCCGACAGCTTCGGCCTGTTCAGCAGCGGCCGCATCACGGAACTCTTCCAGATGTCGTACATGCGTCACCACGGCGGCGCCGTCGGTGAGCTGATCTGGGCGGCCCTGCACCTGCTGATCGGCCGCCTGGGCGTGAACATCCTTGTGCTCGCTCTGGGTCTGGCGGGTCTGCTGCTGGCCTCGGGATCGTCGCTCGGCCTGTGGGCAAACCGCTCGCGGCGCGGCATGAGCGCCGCCGGCCGCGCGGCACGCACGCGCGCCCATGTCCTGGCCGAGCGTCGCCGGGAAGCGCTCGACGAGCAACACCGTCGGGAGGCGGCGGCCGCCAGCGAGTCTGCGATCCACCACCACGGTCCAGCGGCCAGCTCGCACCCGCGTCGCGTACTCGACGGCGCACATCACGTGCCCGAGATCTTCAGCGACGGTGGGGAGCCGGCGGCCAGGGCGAGCGCGGAGGCAACCGCCGCCATGCTGGCCGACGGCGGACCGGCCGCCGCCTCCAAGGAGCTGGGTGGACCGGCAAACCAGCTCTCGCTCGGTGAAGAGGTCGGCGACGCCACAGCGGCCGACTCCGTCTTTGCGCCGGCGCCTGCAGAGCAGCGCCACTGGGTGCTGCCGGACCCCAGCATCCTGCGCCAGCTGGGGGAGGGCCACGGTGAGACGCCGACCACGATCGAAGAGGTCTCGCGGCGTCTCGTCGAGACGTTGGGGCACTTCGGTATCGCCGCACGGGTGGTCGACACCGTCTCCGGACCGCGCGTCACACGCTATGAGATGCAGCTCGCGCCCGGGGTGAAGGTGAACCGGGTCACGAATCTGAAGGACGACCTCGCCTACGCCTTGGCGGCCACCGAGATACGCGTACAGGCGCCCATACCGGGCAAGACCGCCGTGGGCGTGGAGGTGCCCAACGTACAGCCCAACTTCGTCGGCCTGGGCGACATCTACGGCGCCTTTCCGGCCAACGCCTCACCCCTGGCTTTCTGGCTGGGCAAGGACATCGCCGGCAAGCCGGTGCTGGCCGACCTCGCCAAGATGGTGCACATCCTCATCGCCGGCACCACGGGCTCGGGCAAGAGCGGCTGCATCAACTGCGTCATCAGCTCCATCCTCCTGCGCGCGTCTCCCGAGCAGGTGCGCATGATCATGATCGACCCCAAGAAGGTCNNGTCGAGCTGTCGCACTTCGACGGCATCCCGCACCTGCTCGCCCCAGTGGTCACCAACATGAAGAACGCGAGCTATGTGCTGGCCAACGTGGTGCGCGAGATGGAGCATCGCTACGAGCGCATGTCGCGGGCCGGCAACGCCCAGAACATCCGCGAGCTCAACAAGAAGCTCGAGCGCACCGGCGATCAGCCGCTGCCGTACATCGTGCTGGTGATCGACGAGCTGGCCGACCTGATGATGGTGTCGCCGGCCGAAGTCGAGGATTGCATCATCCGTCTCGGTCAGCTCGGCCGCGGCGCCGGCATCCACCTGGTGGTCGCTACCCAGCGACCATCGGTGGACGTCGTCACGGGCATGATCAAGACGAACATCCCGTCTCGCATCGCGTTTGCCGTCTCCTCACAGACCGATTCACGGGTCATCCTCGACACGGGGGGCGCCGAGAGCCTGCTCGGCGACGGCGACATGCTGTTCCATCCGTTCGGCAGCTCGCGCCTCCTTCGCGTGCAGGGCGCATTCATGACGCCCGGCGAGATGAAGCTCATCACCGAGCACTGGAAACGCCAAGCGGCGCCCGAGTTCGACGAGGAGCTCCTCGAGATGCCAGCGGTAGCAGAGGGCGAGGTGAGTCACGGCGGCGGCAGCGACGAGGACGAGTTGCTGGCCGACGCGATCATGACGGTGGTCAACACGGGCGCCGCCTCCGTGGCGCTGCTTCAGCGGCGCTTGCGCATCGGCTACGCCCGCGCCGGACGGTTGATCGACATCATGGAGAGCCGCGGCATCGTGAGCGGCTACGACGGCAGCAAGGCGCGCAGCGTGCTCATCCGCGAGGACGAGCTGCCGGCCACTCTGGCGACGGCGCGGGGCGAAGTAGGCGCGCCGGCAGTGCCCGTCGACAGCGACGATCTCGACGGGGACGGACTCTAGGATCTGCTCTCAGCTTGACGGCAGACGGTCGTCGCTCACTGCCAAGGCAATTGTGTTTCCCTCTGCCGATTACTAGACTGTACGTTTGGGTGTCGCCGGTGTGAAGAAGCAGGCGACACCGACCCAGGGCCGACCGAAACGAGGAACCAGACAGCGTGTTCGAGATCGGAGCCACACTCCGCGAAGCCCGTGTACGCCGCCGCCTGACGCTGCAACAGGTCGAGGAAGACACCAAGATCCGCGTCAAGTACGTGCAGGCTATGGAGAACGAGGACTTCGAGGTCATGCCCGGACCTACGTACGTCAAGGGCTTCTTGCGCTCCTACGCCGCGTACTTGGGCCTCGACGCACGCATCATCCTCGACGAGTACCGTTCGCGAGTCGAGCCCAACGTGCAACCCCATGAGCCCTTCGGCGGCAGCTCGGCGCTGGGCAGGCCGCACGCGCACCGGCGTCGTAACACGCTGGCGTTCGTGGCCGTCGTGTGTCTGCTCTTGCTCGCCATCGTGGCCATCTTGGGCATCAACAACCATCCCGCTTCGACGCCGGACGTGCCCCGGCCGGGAGCGTCGGCGACCAAGAGCCCCAAACCCTCACACAAGCCGTCACCCGCCAGGCAAACGGCCCTGCGAGTGAGCGTCACCGGTGGCGCTTCGCTCATCGAGCTGCGCATGGGCAGTGCCACCGCCTCTCCCGCGTACAGCAAGCTGGTGCTCGCCGGCCACAACAAAGTGTTCCACAGCGGGCGCCTGCTCTTCTTGGTGGTCGGCGACCCGAGCGTGGTCACTGTGAGCGTCAACGGCAAGGCCGAGCAGCGACTGACCGGAAGCACACAGACCACCTACCGAGTGCTCACGAACAGGGTGGTGCGCATCTGATGGCCAAGGAGTCGTCGTTCGACGTGGTCTGCGAGGTCGATCTCAACGAGGTGCGCAACGCCGTGAACATGGCGCAGAAGGAGATCGCCACGCGCTACGACTTCAAGAAGAGCGTGAGCAAGATCACGCTTGACGACGACGCTCTGCACCTTGTCTCGGACAACGAGGGCAAGCTCAAGTCGGTGATCGACNNCAAGTCGGTGGTGGACTTGCTCCAGGAGAAGCTCGTGCGGCGGAAGGTGCCGCTCAAGGCTCTCCAATACGGCGCCGTCGAAGCGGCTCTGGGAGGCACCGTGCGGCAGACGGTGACCCTGGCTCACGGCATACCGGACGACAAGGCCAAGGCGATCAACAAGCTCGTGCGCCAGCGCTTCAAGAAGGTCCGCGTCACCATCCAGGGCGACAGCCTGCGCGTCTTCTCGTCCAGCAAGGACGACCTGCAAGCCGTGCTGCAGCTGTTGCGTGAGGAAGATCTCGGCTTGCCTCTGCAGTTCACGAACTACCGTTGACGCCCTGACTGCCGCCGGCTTCGCTATCTGCACGCTGGGATGCCCCAAGAACGAGGCCGATTCC